>CAZZMK010000155.1:0-8178 GCA_964655185.1 uncultured Nitrospirales bacterium
GGCTGGATAATTAGTTTTGGTCCTCCAATATTCACACTATACTCATAAATTTCTTTCTTTACATATTCAAAAATTTCTGGCTTTTCAGAGAACAGAGATAGTTGTGCTTCTTTACCAAATTGATATACCAACTCAGGATACTTAGGCAGTATTTCTTGCTCAATATACCTCCTGATTTTTCTCAAACCTTCTATTTTTTCTGAAGTTACCCCTGGACCGAATTTGGAAAGATTTGTGGATAGATAATAAATTACCGCACCATTTTCACAAATTAAAGGGGTACGGAGGTCAAGAATCTTAGCCCATACCTCAACATAAGGCTGTGGTCTACCTGTGCATAAAATCAAGGGAACAGGATATGGGGAGTCCATCATCTTTCTTTCGGAGAAAAATTCGATGAGTTTTTTGAAGTTTCTCCAGTCCCATCCACAAGAACCCTCAGGCGACAGACAACCATCAATATCACTAATAATCCAGCGGTATTTCATACAGAACAAATTCCTTATCGTTCATTTGAAAAAGAAATTTTTAATGAGACGGATATTATAATGTAAATCATGTATATGTTATAAGTCTCTAATTCAGGCATTCTTGTATAAATCTTGATTGAGGTTCCGTTAGAGGTTTTTGATAAAATTTTACCTGTTTAACTGGAGGACAAAAAATTATGTCGAATTACAAAATGCTATTTTTAGTCGGTCTACCCCGCTCAGGTACAACAATGCTGGAGAGGATGCTTTCTTCGCACTCAATGATTCAAGGTGGACCTGAACCTCACATCTTAACACCCCTTGCGTACCTCGGGGTATGGGACAAGGTAGATAAGGCACCTTATGACCACATTCTATCCGCAGAGGCTCAAAAATTATTTGTTCAGCAACTTCCCAACAAAGAAAAGGATTACTGGGAGGCTTGCCGAGCATACTGCGATGTGTTATACAGTAGATACTTGCAAGCAAAAGGCGATAAGAAAATCTGCCTGGATAAGACTCCTGCGTATTCTCTCGTATTACCCTTTATAGCAAAGGTATACCCCGATGCTAAATATATAATACTTGTAAGACATCCAATCGCTACGTTTTCATCATTTGCAAATTCTTTCTTCGATGGGAACTATAAAATTGCCCAGGCTCATAACCCAATCTTAAACAGATACATTCCGATAATAGCGGAGTTCTTGAGAAAGAAAGAAGTTGACATATTCCACATCAAGTATGAAGATTTAGTAAAAAATCCTGAAGTGTGGTTTGAGAAAATATGTGGATTTATAGGGGTGCCTTACGAACCTGAAGCAATTGAATACGGGAAAAAGGAAGACGAGGACCACAAGAAAGGGCTGGGTGACCCCCTTGGCGTAAAACAATATTCTAGACCCACTACAGCCTCCATAAAAAAATGGGTTGAGGAACTCGTTTCTGACCCTGAAAAATTAGATATGATGAAAAAAACTATCGATGCTATCCCAGATGAGGATTTGGAAATCTTTGGCTATCCCAAAGAAACTTTGTGGAAGCCACTGGAAGAAGCAAAGGGAGTTATAGTAAAACCACGGAAGCAAAAGTTGAACCGCTACCTCCTCGAGAGGAAGGCTATTATCTACCTCCGTGAGTTTACTCGTCGGCACAAATCTATAAGGAAACTGCTGGATAAAGTTCGCCTCGCCTGTGAGGTATTGTTAAGAGAATAAAACCTATACCTGCACCTTTAGAGTCACTATCTTTTTAGGTGGCACAGTGATAGATATCTTGTCTTCAGAGATTTTGTCAATTTTCTGAATGACAGTCTCTTCAAGTGTGATTTCAAAAACCTCTTTCACATCAAACAAAAATGTTATTTCGGATTCAACAGTTTCAGGTGAAGGGTTATATGCTCTTATCACAAAGCCTTTTCCATCCTCAGCAAATTTTAATGCAGAAACCATCAATATATCTGGCGAGACCTTTAAGAACGCCTTTGAGGGAGGCAAATTCCCTTCGTTTCTACCTGACTGAGCAATAATCAACGGAGAGGACAATCTTTCCGTTTCCTGAGGGACCCGCCCTTTAATGGTGCCTCCCGAATGGGGATATATCCAAATTGTATACTCGTGCTCCCCAGGCGATTGAGATAGAATCATGTCGGGTCGAGAATCCCATTTCCTGGCTACTGTTGGTAAATGCATAGTGTAAGCCCTGAGTAATGTGATAAATATAGTCCTTGTTAAATCTTTCGAGACTTCATACTCCTTCAGCCCTTCGGTTATCACTGACAATCCTCCCCAGGTATCGTCTAAATCCACAAATCTATTCAGAGGGGAAGTTGCACTTCCTAACTCGTTAGCAGATTTAGAAACGATACCTCTCTCGACGATATCAAAAGCACTTTCTACTCTCACGATTTCAGTATCAAGATTCGTTGGAAAGGCAATCCTTAATCTATGGTCGCGGGCAGTATTGTTAACTTTAACTTTGAGCCTTATCGATGGCGATTCAGCAAATGCTGTCAATAGCATTTCTATATCGAGAGGAACTCTATTTGTACTTCTGCGAGAGTTATTGGAAACCCCATCGAGCCTATCGCAAATATCCTCCTCGCCACTTTCTAACTTAGACGGGACTTCCATCTTAAACTTAATAGAGTAAGTGGTAGAAAATGGAGTATCTTCTACAAGCGAGATGTTCTTTGGTACAGGCCTACTATCAATCACTTCGTCATATGCAGGTTTAATATGCATCCAAGCATGACCCGCCTCACCGTCATCCAATAAATACCCAAGGCCACAATAAATTTTTTCAGAATTCTTGTGGAAAATATCAAAGGTACCATCGTCCCTTATTACTAATCTGAAATGTTCATTTTCGATAGTCTTATCGCTAACCAATAGAGAGCCACCTACTCCGCGTTTAGATACCTTCAACTTATAGGAACTATAGCCATAAGCAGGTATCTTGTCAGTTAGAAATGTTACATAACATCTTATAACATCCATTGCATGCGGGGCATTGTCATAACTCCTAAACACTGCTGTAGTCGGTTTGCGAGATTTTATAAACACAGGGACCTTTTCTTCTGTAGCGAGATTTTCAAGAACAAGGCTATCAAAACTCCTCCCAATTGGCACATCTATAACTGCATCAACAACTTCACGCCTTTCGAAAGAGGAAGGGTTGTAAATAGTCAAGAAAATATCTTTTTCATCTCCTTCAAGTTGCAAACGAGATTGAATATGCCCTACCGCTTTCTTCACCAGCGATTTAGATATCTCCCTAACTTGTCGGAAACGAGACAATGCATCTAGTTCAATCGCATCCACCCCGGAGCCAGAAATAGTATCGTGTGCTTGAGAACGAAGTAGTTCCTTCCAGGCAAGGTTAATAACAGACTGGGGAGGTTCCATACCATAAATTGACGCAAGAACACATAGAGGCTCTGCCAATTTAATCAAATCCCTCTCTGCATAATAATTACTTTGCTTAATTCTTACTCTACTCGATAACACATCGCTGTACAGGTGGAGTTTTTTCGGCATCGGTTTGGGAGTTCTACGCTCACCCTTTAAAACAGGTAATTCTAAATTATTTGCATCCCTAAGCAAATTTTCAGCAAATTTTTGATAGTTGCCGTGCTCAACAATATGGTCTCTTAAAACTTCTTGCATCTTATTAACAAAACAAATTTCTAACTCATCTGGAAAACTAAAATCGTGCCCCATCATAAAAAGTATATGACGCGAAATAGAAACTTCACATTCCTTTTCAAAAAGTTCTTTAACTCTATTTTTAAACTCTTTTTCGTCAAATTCTTTCTCAAGTTTAAGCAAGAAATAATGCTCATTTTGCGAGTCCAAATTTGCGATTCTGAAAGGTAATTGCCCCTTTTCCCACTTCCAACTCCTATCATTTGGGTCTTCACCAAACACAGCAGGCCTATACACCCTATGATAAAAGTTATACCTCGCCTCACTGCTCATTTGGGTAGCCAAAATCCTTCTTCCATCGGCACCCTCCCACCAGAACTCATTTGATACCTCATCATGAGAAACACCGTGATAAAAAAGTGCTAATCGTATACTAAACCCATTATAAATCTGTGGCAACTGTGATATTTGACCATAAGAAAATGGAGTATGCCCTACTTTCATAACTCCGCCATAATGCAAAGCAACCTTATGCCCATACAATAGGTTTCTTACAATGGACTCCCCACCTATCTGAAAACACTCAGGGCAAGTGTACCACGGACCTATCAATAATCTTCCCGCCTTAACCTGTTTCTTTACACGCTCTATATCCTCAGGGCACACCTCTAAATAATCGTCAACAGGCGCAACCTGACTATCTAAAACAAAAGCCTCATAATTTTCATACTTCTCCAAAATATCCAGTAGTTTCTTAAAAAAATCAACAAGTTGTAATCTTGTTTCCTGAAAAGAACTTAGCCATTCCCTATCCCAGTGAGTATTTGAAATCAAATATACAAATTTCTGTTCTTTTTGCTCTTTTTTCATAATCAAATCCTTCTCATGTGAGTTTTAGAACTCTAACCTTGGCAAGTTTGTAAGTATACACAAAAAATCCTATTCAAAAAAAACAATTTTATACTTTTTTTATTTAGGAGGCGAGGGGTCGAAAAAAGACTTCTTGTCAGTTATATTTCGGAAGATTTCTGCTTCGGGATGTGGCTCTTTATGAATTAATATGATAGGCCAGATTTTAGAGTAAATACGATTTATGTCAATATAATCTTTCCACTTTTCGGGTACTTCATCCTCAGAATATATTGCTCTTACTGGGCACTCATCAACACAAACAGCACAATCTATGCATTCATCGGGGTCTATTACAAGCATTACCGCTCCCTCTCTAAAGCACGCGACGGGGCAAACATCAACGCAATTTGTATATTTGCACTTTATACACGGTTCACAGACAACAAAAGCCACTTTTAACTTCCTTCAAATGCTTAATTCCAAACCTTATCACGACTATTAATCGGAGATATACTATTAATCGAAGTTTTGATTCTTAAGTTCCCTAAACTTCCAATGTCGTGGATAGTTCTTTGATGTGGCTAAGTCATCGAGTTCTCTGAGCAAATCTTGTTGGTGCTTAGAAAGTTTAACAGGCATTTCAACTACAATTCTGTAATATAAATCCCCCCTGCCTCTGCCATTTAACTTCGGCATACCTAATGATTTTTTCCTCAACAAATCACCTGATTGCGTTCCTTCTGGGATATTTAGGTCAATTTCACCATCTATTAAAGTAGGGACGCGAATTGTGGCACCTAATATTGCCTGAGATAGAGTTATAGGGACTTCACAGAATAAATCATCTCCTTTTCTCTCGAAAAGCGGATGTTCACGCACTCTTAGATTAATGTATAAGTCGCCTGGTGGTCCACCACCTATTCCAGGTTCTCCATCCCCAACAGACCTTAGTTGAGTGCCACTATCGACACCTGGTGGAATATTAATCTCCTTCTCCCTCGTTGTCATCACCCTCCCCTCACCTGCACACCTTGGACATGGTCTTGAGATATATTTACCTGCTCCCCTACATTGAGGACAAGTTCTACTTACAGTAAAGAAGCCGTGTGTTGTCCTCACTTGCCCGGTTCCACCACATTGTGGGCATACCTCAGGACGAGAGCCTGGTGCGGAACCAGAACCATTACATTCTGGGCAAGTTTCTTTGCAAGTATACCTTATTCTCTTTTTTGTACCCGTCGCAGCCTCTTTTAAGGATATTGTAAGGGTAGTTTCTACATCGCTTCCCCGTTGAGCAGTCGTGCGTCTTCCCGTTCTTCTTGTTCCGGTTCCAAATATCATCTCAAACAAATCATCAAATGGCGATTCAAACCCTTCTCCGAATCCTTCCGCAAAACCACCACGGAAACCGCCAAAATCACCTGTATATGCACCACCTGCTCCGCCAAAAGGTTGCCCGTCTACCGTGCCATATTTGTCATACATTGCACGCTTCTCTGGGTTTTTCAAAATATCATATGCTGCGTTGATTTCTTTGAGTTTTTCCTCTGCTTCTTTATCACCACCCGTTTTGTCGGGATGATATTTACGTGCCAAATTCAAATAGGCACGGCGTATTTCTTCCTGCGTAGCATTTCGTGGTACACCTAATATTTCGTATAAATCCTTACCGCGAATCATATTGATATTTCAGTTACTTCCTTACTCACCTCACTTTTATTTTTAGATTATACAACAAAAGAGGCTCTCCTCCCCTCGGAGCGCGCACCACCATTATTAACGATTATTAATTACACATCTACAACTCTGCCTCCCCCTTCTCCTGTGTCTTTTTTATTATCAGAATCTGTAGAGGATGAACCGTAATCAGTAGTTCCTGCTTTACCTGCAGTTGCAGAACGATACATTTCTTCAGTCAATCTATGAGTAGCCGAAGTCACTCTGTTCATTGCAGATTCTATTTCTTGGATGTTGTTCCCTTCAAGAGCCTTGCGTAGTTCTTGTAAGGCAGACTCGACCTCTGCTTTTTGAGCAGGAGGTGCTTTATCTCCGTATTCTTTAAGCAATTTCTCAGTACTATATAGTAAGGCATCCGCATTGTTACGAGTTTCAGCCTCTTTTTTCCGTCTCTTATCCTCCTCAGCGTATTGCTCAGCCTCCTTAATCATCCGCTGGATTTCTTCTTCAGTTAATCCACTTGAACTTTGAATTCTTATGGATTGTTCTTTACCTGTAGCAAGGTCCTTCGCAGATACATGTAAGATACCATTCGCATCGATATCGAAAGTCACCTCTATCTGAGGCACTCCTCTCGGGGCAGGTGGTATTCCCACAAGGTCAAACTTGGCTAAAGTTCTGTTGTCTTTAGCCATCTCACGCTCGCCTTGAAGCACATGAATAGTAACTGCTGTTTGGTTATCTGTAGCAGTGGTAAAAATCTGTCGTTTGCTCACAGGGATTGTAGTATTACGCTCTATTATCTTAGTGCAAATACCACCAAGTGTCTCGATTCCAAGAGACAATGGAGTTACATCAAGCAGAAGTATATCTTTAACCTCTCCTGCTAATACACCACCCTGTATTGCTGCACCTATTGCTACTACTTCGTCAGGATTTACACCACGATGAGGTTCTTTCCCAAACAATTCAGTTACGAGTTTTATTACCGCAGGCATTCGGGTCATACCGCCGACTAGAATTACCTCATCGATATCAGAAGGCTTCAATCCTGCATCTTCCAAAGCCTGATAGCAAGGCTTCTTGGTTCGCTCTAATAAATCTTCGCATAACTGCTCTAATTTGGCACGGGTCAATGTGTAATTCAAGTGCTTTGGACCGGAAGCATCAGCGGTAATGAATGGCAGATTTATATCAGTGCTCATCAAGGTAGATAATTCACATTTGGCTTTCTCAGCAGCCTCTTTTAACCTCTGAAGTGCCATTGGGTCTTTTCTGAGGTCGATGCCATAATCCTTTAAGAATTCGTTTGCAAGCCAGTCTATAATTCTCTGGTCGAAGTCATCACCTCCAAGGTGGGTATCTCCGTTAGTACTCAACACCTCAAAACTGTCCTCTACTATTGAGAGAATAGATATATCAAAGGTACCACCACCAAGGTCATATACTGCTACTTTCTCATTCTTCTTCTTATTCAAACCGTAAGCAAGTGCTGCAGCAGTTGGCTCGTTAATTATACGCAAAACCTCAAGACCGGCAATCCTACCAGCGTCTTTAGTCGCTTGCCGTTGGGAATCATTAAAATAAGCAGGTACAGTTATTACTGCCTGTTTTACCTCGTGTCCGAGATATGTTTCCGCTGTTTCTTTCATCTTTTGAAGAATCATCGCAGAAATCTCAGGTGGTTTATATGTGCGACCCATTACTTCTACCTGGCAATCACCATTTGGCGCTTCTGTAACTTTGTAAGGCACTCGCTTAATCTCATCCAGAACCTCGTGATACCTACGACCCATAAATCGTTTGATGGAAAAGATAGTATTTTGCGGATTGGTAATAGCCTGCCGTTTAGCAGCAGCTCCCACCAACCGCTCTCCATCCTTTGTAAAAGCAACAACAGAAGGTGTCGTGCGACTACCTTCTGCATTTGGTATCACCACCGGTTCCCCTCCTTCCATAACCGCTACGCAAGAGTTAGTTGTTCCTAAATCGATTCCAATTACTTTTCCCATAATCATCAACCTCCTTGTATT
>CAZZMK010000156.1:0-32849 GCA_964655185.1 uncultured Nitrospirales bacterium
AACCCGCCAACATTGTGATGACTCTTTATTGTTGATGAGGGACCGCCAGTGGCTGATATTGATTCTATTACATCTGGGTATAAAGTACCCTGAGCGAGAAATGAGAAGTTGCCTAATCTCTTCGCTTCTTCTTCAAATATCTCTATGAAAAGGTTTCCAATAATTTTTCTTTTCTGTTCCGGGTCTGTAACACCTTTAAGTGCAGTTAAAAATCGTTTCTTTGCGTCTACGCAATGTAGGTTAATATGAAAATGGTTTCTAAAAACTCTTTCTACCATTTCTGGCTCGCCCTTGCGTAGCAAGCCGTTATCTACAAATACACAATGGAGATTATTGCCAATTGCTTTGTGTATAAGAACCGCCGTAACACTAGAATCTACTCCTCCGCTTAGTGCGCAGAGAACCTTTTCACCTTTCACAATTTCCTTGATTTTATTTATAGAGTGTGATATGAAGTTCTCCATAGTCCACGGAGTATTCACACCACAGATTTTGTGAACGAAATTTGAGATAATAACACTACCTTCTGGAGTGTGGACTACTTCAGGGTGGAATTGAACACCATAGAATTTCTTCTCCTCATTACCTATAACTGCATATGGGCAATTTTCGGTACTTCCAAGTGCCGAGAAACCTGGTGGGAGTTGAGATACCTGGTCTCCATGGCTCATCCATACTTGAGTTGGAGAAGATACGCCCTTCAGTAGTGTGGAGTTGGAATTGTGGTTTAGAGAAGCAACCCCATACTCTTTGTATTGCGCAGGTTCTACTTTTCCGCCGAGCATTTGTGCGAGCAGTTGAGTGCCGTAGCATATACCGAGGATTGGTACCCCTAACTGAAAAACCTCTTTATCGGGTAATGGAGCACCTGGTTGATGAACACTTGCAGGACCGCCACTAAAGATTACCCCGGCTAAGTTTAATTTTTTTATTTTTTCGAGAGGTGTATTATAAGGCAGAATTATGCTGTATACTCCACATTCTCGTACGCGGCGAGCT
The DNA here is from genome assembly GCA_964655185.1 of uncultured Nitrospirales bacterium. GTDB lineage: Bacteria > Hydrogenedentota > Hydrogenedentia > Hydrogenedentales > Hydrogenedentaceae > Hydrogenedens. Next base: position 1,000 of record CAZZMK010000156.1, read on the forward strand.
ATTAGTTTACTATATTGAGCACCGAAATCCAATACCAGTATGACGGGTCCATTATATCCCATTTTAGTTTACCTCGGTATCTGATAGTTGGGCGCATCTTCGGTAATAGTTACATCGTGGGGATGGCTTTCTTTTAATCCTGCAGAAGTAATCTTTATTAGTTTTGTATTTTCCTTGAACGTTTTAATATCCTTGCAACCACAATATCCCATCGCAGACCGTAGCCCCCCTACCAGTTGATATATCACATCCGCAAGTGCACCACGATATGGAACACGCCCTTCAATTCCTTCTGGAACCAATTTAGATGGCTCCGTTTCAAATTGCATATACCTTGATTTACCGCCTTTTTGCATTGCCTTGAGGGAGCCCATTCCTCTAACTAATTTGTATGTTCTCCCTTCATATAGGATTCTTTCGCCCGGGCTTTCTTCAGTGCCTGCAAATAAACTTCCAATCATAACTGAATCTGCACCTGCGGCTATTGCTTTAGCAATGTCTCCAGAGTATTTAATCCCGCCATCTGCGATTACTGGTATATTGTGTTCTTTACATACCTTTGCTACATTCATAATAGCAGTGATTTGTGGCACGCCTACACCCGTTACAACTCGCGTAGTGCATATAGCACCCGGACCTACACCAACTTTTACTGCATCAGCACCTGCATCTATGAGAGCCTTTGCCCCTTCAGATGTGACTACGTTACCTGCGATGACGGGCACATTAGGATGACGCTTCCTGAGTAGTGAAATCATTTCTAAAACAAGTGCAGAGTGTCCATGAGCAGAATCTACTACTAACACATCTACTCCCGCCTCAACAAGGGAATCAGCCCTCTCTATATCCTCTTTCGTTGTACCCACTGCTGCCCCTACCCGCAATCTTCCCATCTCATCAACACATCTGTTGGGGAAGTCTCGGGCTTTTATGATGTCTTTTACAGTTATAAGTCCTATTAGTTTTCCGTTCTCATCAACTATGGGTAGTTTTTCTATTCTATGCTTATGGAGAATCTTCTTGGCTTCTTCAAGTTTAGTTCCCGGTGGCACGGTAATAATTTTTTCTCTTGGTGTCATTATTTCTTTAATCTTCTTCGAAAAGTCTTCCTCGAATCGCAAGTCTCTATTTGTCAAGATTCCGACTAAAGTACCATTCTCGTCCGTGATGGGTACACCTGAGATTTTATACATTGACATAAGGTCTTCAGCATCTTTAATTGTGTGTTCTGGAGTGAGTGTAAATGGGTGTGTGATTACCCCTGCTTGAGAACGCTTTACTTTATCTACTTCAATTGCCTGCTCTTTAATATCCAGGTTTTTGTGAATGATACCAATTCCACCTTCTCTTGCAATTGCTATTGCAAGCCTTGCCTCGGTTACTGTGTCCATCGCAGCGCTAAGTATGGGAATGTTTAGGATTATATCTCGAGCGAGTCGAGTAGATACGTCAGTATCCCGAGGTAAAATCTGAGAATAAGCAGGAACTAATAGCACATCGTCGAAAGACAAACCTTCCGGTATATTTTCATCGTGTATCATTTTTAGCAAATCCTTTAATTATAGAGTGGTAAATATATGTATCGCCCCGGAATGTGCTCCCGGGTATAAGATTATAAGTTAACTATATGATATATTTAAAATTCGAATGTGTTAGTTTAATTCGCTGAAAAAAGAGACTTCGGGATGTATTATAATACATTTCTACTTTGTTCATAGTTAGCATTATTTTACCTATAAGACATATCTACTCTGTATATGAAGCAATTCGACCCAGAAATTGTATCGGGGAGTATATTTAATTCTCTCTGGAAGTTAACTTGGCCACTCGTACTTCTGAATCTTATCAATGGAATACATGGTTTTATTGACCAAGTATTAGTGGGGCACTTCGTCGATGCCCAGAATAATGCGGGGAACGCAGCAATTGGCGTTTCTTGGCAAGTTTTTATGGTAATGGCTGTACTCATAGCATCCTTGTCCCACGGGATGAACGTACTTGTTGCCCGCTATTCTGGAAAGCAAGATAGGAAGATGGTTAGCGTTGTATTTTTTCAATCATTGGGGAGTGCGATAATTTTTCTGGTATTTATCGTTGCACCTTTGGGTTATATTTTGGCTCCGTTTTTGCTAAATTTTATTGGAGTCGAGCGTACCGTTTATGAACTCGCACTCCCATATTTGAGATTACTTTTCGTTTTTAATTGGACATTGTTTTTGTTGATTCTGGTAACAGGTGCAATACAAGCATCAGGTTTCCCGAAACTTGCATTAGTATTAAATGTAATAAATGCGTTACTGAATATTCTAATTAGTTTTGTCTTAATAACGGGACTTGGCATATTCCCTTCACTTGGAGTTATTGGAGCAGGCATTGGTACAGTCGTGGCTCCTGCAATAGCGTTATTCTATGGTTGGATTTTGATTGTTAAAGGCAGGACTATATTTGAATGGCAGGGAACTGCTAATATTTTTCCGCGGGTAGAGATTTTAAAAGTCATATTAAGGGTGGGTTTGCCTACTGGTATTCAAGGAGTGGCTTTGAATTTAAGTGGGGTTTTTCTTATTAAGTTTCTAAGTACATTACCTAATAGTACCGCAGTGTTATCTGCTTATACTATTTGTTATAACCAACTTTTTTCGTTTGTTACCTGGGCATCGTTTGGATTGCGGTCTGCTTGTAGTACCGTGATGGGACAGAATATCGGAGCAGGCAAACCTATTAGAGGTAAAAATGTAGTGAAAGCAGGGGCATACCTTGGCTCGGTATGGGGAGCCTTTATCGGTTTCTTTTACATTTTTTTCCCTACATACCTCTTGAGCCTATTCAATGTTCAATCTGAATTAGTACTTGAATATGGCAAGGTCTTTTTGCAATATCTCACTTTTTCAGCGATATTTTTATCTGCTACTTTAGCTATGACTGGCGGTATTCAAGGCGCAGGCGCAACTCAGATACCTATGATAATTGCTTTGATTACTCAGATAGGTGTTCTGCTCGGTTCGTGTGGAATCCTTTATTTTTTAGATGCTCTTACAGTTAATAGAGTCTGGGGAACTATATTATTTGCTCATATAGTAAGGTATTTATTAACCCTTAGTGTTTTCCGTTCAGACAAATGGATTCATACAAAAGTAGAAATTTCCCCTGATGTAGATTTAGTGTAGTTGTATACTTTTTTTGTAAATTTTTTCTTACGAAGAATTATAATTCCTTGAAAAGTATATTTTTGTTATGGTATTTTTCATTAATTACATTTTAACAACAAAAGAAAGGGTACTGTTATGAAGAGAGCGACTTTGTTTTTTTTGCTGGTAATGGTATTATCTTTTGCTGTTTTCTCTGAACTTCAAAATGTTGAGGTGGGTGGTAGTCTGCGGTTGAGGTACAATTACATCGGGAATACTTTTACAGATTTTGTGGGACCGATGCCTGCCCCTGTTATGCGTTGGAGTCCAACTTCAGTTATTGGAAGGCCTATAGGTAACTTATTAGGGCCTGGTGTAACGAGTATTTTTGATTGGGATGATGTTGGTAATGACCTTTCATTTGTAGAGCAAAGGACTCGCCTACATATAAATGCAGATTTTACAGACCAGGTAAGGGCATTTATCGAACTTGATTCTTATGATGTGTGGGGTGAAGATTTTCGCTCTGTAGACTATGTGACAGGTGTAGATACTCGAGCAATTTCCGCCGACGATGTAGAAGTGTATCAGGCTTATATTGAAGCAAGTGAGATGTGGGGAACTCCGTTGAGATTAAGAGTAGGTAGACAAGAACTTGCTTTTGGTAGTCAATTTTTAGTAGGTCCTCGGGATTTTGCTTTCTTCTGGACAGGCATTTCATTTGATGCGATTAGATTGACTTACGATGCTGAGAAGTTTACTATCGATGTATGGGCAAGTAAACTTTTTGAAGCAATGTCCGATTTTGCAGAAGACGATGTTAATTTCTATGGTGTTTATGCTACATGCAAGGCAGTGGAGAATATAGTTTTTGACCTCTACTGGATGCTACTTGAAGATGATAGACCTATCCCAAATGACCTTGCAGTATTTCCTAATGGCGATTTTTTGAGTAGGCTACTTGGGGTTGGTAATTACGATAAGACAATGCTTCATACTCTCGGTTTGCGGTCGGCAGGTAAGTTTGACGCTTTTGATTTCGATGTAGAGGTTGCATATCAGTTTGGAGAAGCAGACCATATTGGTAAGTTGTTCAGGGTGGGATTTATTGGAGATGATGATGCTAATTTCGATAATTGGGCAGGTAAGATAGATATCGGCTATACCCTTGATGTCTGGCGTAATCCAAGATTGTTTGCGAGTTTTAGATATTTCAGTGGAGAAGATAATAGGGCTGTTTCTATTTGGGATTGGCTGAATCCATTCTACGAGCCAGAAGCAAGTGTGAGTTTTAATCGCATGTTCTCTAATGAGATCGCATCAGGATTCCTTGATTTGTGGAATGATTTGTCAAATGCATGGTGGGTTAGATTAGGCGTCCAAGGGGCTATTACAGATTGTATACGTGGCGTGGTATTTGTTTCATATTATGAGGCTGTTGATACATTTGATAGACCGCGATTCCCTTATATTTTCCCGTGGTGGACAAGAGATAGTGATGATTATCTCGGGACTGATTTGTCGATATTTTTAGAGTATCAATACTCGCCTGATTTAGTTTTTGAATTTGGTTGGTCTCATTTATTTGTTGGAGATGGTTTGAAAGAAGGTAACTTTGTAAGATGGAATGGAATGTTATACACAGGTGGAACTGACGATGATGATTCAGACTATGCGTATATAGGTTGCAGGTTAAACTTCTAATCTGAAATTTGCGGAATTAATCCTGGACTGGGGGCATTAGTATTAGTGAAATAGTGCTCCCAGTTTTCTTTTTGAATAGGTATGTAATAGAATTCTACGCTTAGATAGTTGAGCATAATTAATATAAATTTGGAGGTAGAGTTACAAGGAGCATTAGATGAAAAGTGTATGTATTTTTGCGGGTTCGAGTGATAATGCCATAGAACCATATAGAGATGAAGTTGAAAAACTCACGACTTATCTCATCAAGAGAAATCTCACAATAGTATATGGCGCTGGAAAAGTCGGACTAATGGGTGTTATATCAAGAAAAGCGAATGCTCTTGGAGGCAATTTGGTAGGTATAGTTCCTGGTCATTTCAACACGGAGGAATTAGTATTTGAAAAATGCAATTCCCTTATAGTAACTCGAGACCTCCAAGAAAGGAAAGCGGTAATGGCAAGCCAAGCGGATGCTTTTATAGTGCTTCCTGGCGGTATTGGCACTCTTGATGAATTTGCAGAAGTTTTGGCATGGAAACAAGCCCGCCAACATTCAAAGCAGATTTTCCTTATGAATCTAAATTCTTTTTATGAACCTTTGCTTATACTTTTTAACAAGATGCTTGAATATAATTTTATATTGCCACATCATCTAAAACTATTTGATGTGTTTAACTCTATAGATGAGTTTATTGAATTTGCAGAAACAAGTATTTTCATAAAAAACTAAATCTCAAACTAAAATAAAAAAAATGGATTATGATAAGAAAACTTCAGTTTTTCTTAGCCTTTTGTTATATATCTGTTTCTTTTTTTCTGGTGCATCTGCGTTGGTGTATCAGATAATCTGGACGAGAAAATGTAGCCTCCTATTAGGTAGTACCTCTCTTGCAGTAAGTTCTGTGCTTGGTATATTTTTTCTGGGTATAGGGGTAGGCAGTTTTATCGGGGGTAAGTTAGCAAACTCAAATAGAAATGGAGTCAAAATATATGGAGTTTTAGAAATAGTAATAGGTTTATGGGCTTTGGCTATTACAGAATATCTTTCTTCTAATGAGATAGTTGCTGGAGTTTTTAAGATTATCCCTTCGTCGTATTTGCTTACATTTTTTGTGCGAATTTTCTTTGCTCTTCTTTGGTTCTTGGTACCTGCAATTTGTATGGGGATGACCTATCCAGTTCTTGCAAAGCATGAGAATTTAGCATTGAGATTTTCTAAAGCACACCTTTCGATATTATATATGGCTAATACTTTAGGAGGTACCGCAGGAGTTTTTTTGGCGGGCTTTATTGCTATACCTTTAATGGGTTATTTTAATGTAATCTTGATAGCAGTTACCATAAATTTATTGGTTGGAGTTGTAGCATGGATAATAAGCCCGAGTTTTGTTGAGAGAAATATCGTAGGGTATGAAAATTTGAAGGTGACGGAAGGAGAATGTGCTTATGATGGGGAAAATAATTATGTGTTATTAATGGTGTATATCGGGGTATTTGTTTCTGGATTTGTTACGCTTGCTCTTGAGGTGTTGTGGACACGGCTTCTGATAATGATTCTTCTCGGGACTACCTATGCATATTCCTCTGTACTCATATCCGTGCTTGCCGGGATAGGATTGGGTTCTTTGTTGTTGTCTCTGGTTGTGAGTAGGATTAGGATGCACCTCTCTCATCTTGGACTGGGCTATTTTATCTGTGCTTTGCTTGTTTTATCTACAATTTTGTTTATTTCATATTTGCCGAGTGCTATTCGATGGTATGGGTTAGAGGTTTCAACCAACTGGACGCGAGCAGTTTTGGGGAAATTTTTACTGACATTTATGGTTTTGGTTCCACCAATGGTGGCTTTTGGGTTTACTTTTCCTTATGCTTTGTGTTTGATGAGATCTGTCAGTCCCAATCCTTTTGTGTCGATAGGTAGGGCTTACGGAGTTAATACCATTGGAAGTATATTAGGTTCAATATTTGGCGGATTTGTAATATTACCGTTGATGGGGTGTGAAAACGGAGTGAAAGTATTAGCACTGGCTCTTGCTTCTTTTGGTATAGTAATTGCATTTTTCAGTATGAAATGGAGGTTTATTTCAGCAATTCTATGTTTGAGTACTTTGACTGCTTTCTTCTTGGTTTTACCTACAGACCTAATGCGGGAAATAAATAATTTTTATATTCCCTGGATGCACCGTATAATTTTTTTCTCTGAGGGGGTAGAAGGAACTGTGGCTGTAAGTGCGCCTAATATTCCTAAACCTGAGGATGAAAGGATATTGTGGATTAACAGAGTTCAGGCTACCACTGCTGTTGAAAAAGGTGTTCGAATGAATAGATTTCAAGGAATTTTGCCATTGTTATTTGATAGAAATCCTCAAAAAGTGCTTTTTATGTGTTTTGGTTCAGGTATTACCTGTGGAACTCTTGCAATAGCGGACTTCCAACGAATAGATGCTGTAGAAATATCTCCTGAGGTGATTGAAGCAAGTAAGTGTTTTAGGGACAAAAATCTTGATGTATTGAGTAGACCGAATGTTAATCTCCATATTGACGATGCGCGAAATTATCTTATCCGCTCTAATGATGAGTATGACTTTATTACATTAGAGCCAATGCCATTGGCTCTTGCTGGTGTTTCTGCTTTTTATAGTGAAGATTTCTATAGGTTTTGTTTCAATGTAATGAGTGATTTGGGAATGATGTCCCAATGGGTCCCTTTTCATAGCACAGATATATCTATAGTTAAATCCGTAGTTGCTACTTTCCTAAAAGTGTTTCCTGAAGCAAAAGGATTTTTTATTAATTCTGACCTTTTTATAGTCGGAGCAAAGAAACCATTGCATTTGAATCCTGCTAGGTTTCAATCAAGGTTGGAGGCGAATCTTCCTCTCAGAACCGTTTTGACGGAGGCAGGATTTCCTGATACAGAAGAAGTATTTGCTACTTTTGTTATGGATAGAGAAGCACTTGTTGAGTTTTCAAATGGGGGAAGGACAATTACAGACAAAAACCCCTGGGTAGAATTCTCCGCACCTAAGTATGTTTATTATCGTGGGGCAGTTCCGGAGAACATTCGGAATTTGAAAAAATATTTCACACCTATTGATAAAGTGTTTGGGGAAGACAAAGATGATTTTGCTTTATTTAATTCTGTTGTCCAAAGGCAAAAATCTCATTATGCAGACCTTGATGGAGTTATCAAGTATTATGAAGGATTTACCATTAGCGACGACCTGAGAGAATCTTTTATTAATTCGTTAAAGATAGACCCTAAAAACTCTCAGGCTAAATATTATTTACGCGTTATTGTAAAAACTCAGATAGAGAGTTATATCAGATGGGATGAATTAGAAAAGGCAAAAGAAATATTAAGAGAAGTAAGTCCTTATTTGAAAGATGATATTTTTTGGAACAATTGGGTGAGAAATTTAGATATTTAAGGCAGTAATTATACAGTCATTTAATGTTGGAGATTTACCGCTTATTTACTTTCCCGAAGCCTCTGGTGATGACGAGTTGCTATTTTCTTCTTCGTCCTCCTCGTCTAAACTGGGTACTATTAAGTTTTTACTCGTTAAAACCTTGTAGAAACAATATATATTCAATCCAATAATGATTCCCCACACAATGAACATATATAAATATGAATACCAAGTCATCATATTAACTCACCTTTTCTATCTTTTGGTGTTGAGTATTATTTGACTCGTCATCATCAAAGAATTTCGGATGGGTTTGCCAGGCATACCATACGCCCCATATCAAAAAGAAAGTAACAGCAAGTATCATTATTCTTGCTAACCATATATATGGAACATCTTCTGGTGCAACGTATTTCATAGTTATTTTTTCGAGTAATCCGTCATAGCAAAACCATATAACAAGACCAACCGAGAATATAGGTGTAATGTATTTCATTATATAATAGTACATCTTGGGTACTTTCAGTTCTGCCCCTTGATGTAGTTCTTCCCAACCTTTATCTATCCCAAAAATCCAAGAAAATATTACTGTCTCAATAGCGACGAAAAGCACTAATCCAAATGTGCCCATCCAGTAGTCGAGTTCATCCAAAATCTTGTGATGATGGAATAGTATTACAGGTTGCATAAACAAAAAAGCAAAGAAAGAAACTAATAATACACCTACTCGTTTATCTATCTGGAGTTCATCCTCTAAAAACACCAGGAGAGGAGTAAACATAGCCATACTCGAAGTAAGCCCTGCGAGAAATAGTAATAAGAACCACATTACACCGAATACTTCACCGTACGGAATTTGCTCAAAAATTAAAGGCAAAGCATAGAACCCGATAGCAAATGTTCCGTCAGTTTCAACTATTTCTCTCGCTCTTTCTACGCCGAAGAATACTACTGCTGCGGGGATTACAATTGAACTGCCAAGCACTACCTCTACGAACTCATTTGTCATACATGCAGTGAGTCCATTTAATGTGAGGTCGTGCTTTTTCTTTAGATAACTTGCATAAGTGTGAACCATCCCTAAACCTACACTTAAGGTAAAGAAAATCTGTCCAGTAGCAGAAATCCAAACGTGTGGCCTTGCAAGAGTTTTGAAATCATTCGGTGTTAAACGCCATATTTGGGCTAATCCATGGCTAACTGTTTGGTTTTCACCTCTCGGCGGGAGAGTTAGTACTCTAACTGCGAGAATTATGCCAAGCAATATGAGTATAGGCATGCAATACTTTGCTACAATCTCTATTCCTTTTGATATTCCTCTGCTCAGAACAAATATGTTTAGGGTAAAAGCAATAAGGAAAAAAGTATAAGATATACTACTGAAACTTATAAGATTAGCATTTGCAGTTCCAACATAAGACCCAAATGATAGTTTCATCTCCTCATAAGTATGTTTACCTTTAAGCATACCGGTAGCCATTTGCCATGCGTATCCCAGTGCCCAGGATTCTATGTATATGTAATATATTCCTACCATTGCAGGGAGGAGTATCCCAAATATGCCGAGGTATTTAGAAATAGGATGTTTCCATAAGCGATAAAACATTCCCGGAGTAGTACCATGTTTAAATGCTCCCCCTCTCCTACCTATGCTCCATTCAATCCAAGCAAGTGGTATTCCTATAAGGATTAGAGCGGTGAAATATGGAATCATAAAAGCACCACCGTATGGAACAGCCTGGCCGGGAAAACGCAGAAAGTTACCAAGACCTACTGCGTTTCCTGCCATCGCCATAATTAGACCGAATCTACTACCCCAACCTAATTCTTTGACAGGTCCTCGTCGCATAGTAATACCCTGCCTCGATTGTTTTAGTTAGTTTGTTGGAGAAAAATTATACTATATTAAAATGGTATTTATAAAAAGTAAAAATTTTTTAAGGTCTAATGTTATGGAGAAAAAATATAAATTAGGGGTTTTCATTTTCCGAAGAGATTTAAGATTATATGATAACTCTGCTCTCATATTAGGTAGCAAGTTGTGCAATGAACTTCTACCTTGTTTTATTTTAGACCCGAGACAAATCGAAAACAATCCATATAGGGGTGAGCCTGCAGTTCAGTTTATGGTAGAGAGCATTATTTCATTGAAAAATGAAATAGAAAAACTCGGAGGCAAATTGTATATATTTTACGGTCATCCTCACGAAATAATCTCTCAATTAATTGAAAAGATAAAGATAGAGGCAATATTTCTAAACAAAGATTATACTCCCTTTTCTAAGCAAAGGGATGAATTAATCAAGGTTAAGGCGGATGAGAAAGGTATTGCCTTTTATATTAAAGATGACCTTTTGCTCTCCAGTCTAAGGGCAATCCTCAAAGATGACGGCACCCCCATAACTGTATTCAGTAGATTTTATAAAAAGGTAGTTTTAAGTGAGCCAGTTCCTAAGCCCGAAGGATTGAAAGAGGTTAACTGGTTTAATCAAACTATTGGCTTTGAAGTTTCCGATGAAACATTGAAGAGAATTCTTAAGAGATACAATAAGGCAATTGCATTAAAAGGGGGTAGAGAATCAGGGCTAAAAAATTTGGAGCGCGCATATAATCTATGCAGGTATGCAGATGAACGCGATATGTTGGATGCAAACGGGACAACTATGTTATCACCTTACCTTAAGTTTGGGTGCTTGTCTATCCGGGAAGTATACTGGGGAATTACTAAGAATCACCCTGACCCGACGCCGATAATAAGACAACTCTACTGGCGGGATTTCTTTACTTTAATTGCTAACTACTACCCTGAAGTGTTTGGCAACGAATTTAATAAGACATATAGAGGTATGTGGTGGTCTCATGATGAAGAAATGTTTACAAGATGGACAGAAGGCTTAACTGGATTTCCTATAGTAGATGCCGGAATGCGAGAACTTGTGCAAACAGGATGGATGCATAACCGAGCACGGCTAATTACCGCTTCTTTTTTAACTAAAGATTTGCATATTGACTGGCGATGGGGTGAGCAATTCTTTGCTCAGAATCTTGTTGACTATGACCCCTCAGTAAACAATGGGAACTGGCAATGGTGCGCAGGTACAGGGTGTGATGCTCAGCCCTACTTCCGTATTTTCAACCCTTGGCTACAAGCAAAAAAGTTTGACCCACAGACTAAATATATTAAAAAGTGGCTCCCTGAACTCAAAGATTTCTCTTCCGAAGAAATACATAATTGGGATAAACTTTCTGAGCGTATGAGTATTAAAGATGTATATCCAAAACCTTGCGTAAATCACGCTGAAGAGGCTGAAAAGACGAAACTGTTATTCAGACAGTTTGTTATTGAGAATCCTAAGATATAAGTAACTCTAATTCCCAAGGTAGCCTAACGATTCGAGTTGGTTTTTTATATCAGATGGTAGTTCAGTAGTATTGGGAACTGTGGATTCACCTTTCGTTTTGTAATAATTCATCTCTCCCAGTAAAGATTCAACAACAGATTGATTGGTTTTGCTCACATCTATAGTTTCTTTGCTATCTTCGTCTAGATTGTATAGTTGTATTTCACCTTTTTTCACATCTTCGATAAGTTTCCAAGGAGGTTTTATAAGCCCCTTATACTCTATGTTAAGTTCCTTCCATGGCCCCCAAGTAATCATATAAGATGACACATCTTCTTTCTCTGATAAGGTTAACATATCAGGTTCTTCGAATTGGGGTGGAGTAGGTAGATTTAATAATTTTAAGATAGTGTTTGCAAGCCCTGCAGTAGATACAGGTTTATCAATTCGTTTGGGAGAAATCTTCCAGCCATGGATTATTACTGGTACCCTCACCTGTTCTTCATATAGCGTAGTTCCATGTCCAACCCCGTCATGCTCCCAGAATTCTTCACCATGGTCTGATACAATTACAAATATAGTTTTTGGAAAATTCTTTTTTATAAAGTCTATTATTTTTTTTACCTCCGTATCTGCACATAAGACCTCTCCAAGATATAGCCTATGTATCTCCTTTTTACCTGCCTCTGAATACTCAAATTCTGGAGGGGTAGGTTTCACGTGGGTTTTGTATCTAACTAAATCCATCAGATATTCCATATATTTTTCGGGAGAGGTCCATTGTTTTTCTTCCTCAGAAAGGGTCTGTTCAGAAGGTATATTTTTAACTATATCAGCAGGTGGTGAATATGGAGCGTGGGGGTCTAAGTAATGTAGGTAGAGGAAAAAAGGATTTTTTGCCTTCATCAGCAATTCTTTAGCCTTTTGGGTTACGGTTTGAGCAGTTGCTCCAAGTTCAACAATATAATTTTCAGGTTTAAATCCCTGGGAAAAACCTAAAAGGGGTACGAGATTGCCATTAGTTTGCACAGCGTAGGTCTCATAGCCTTTTTGGGAGAGATACTCGGGTAGTGTGAGGTAACTTTCAGGTAATATATCACTTGTTGGATTGTTGGGGTCCTCGTTTATAGTACTGTACCTTACTTGATGTTTTTCTGGAGATACCCCGGTAAGAAAAGTGGCTAAAGTAGGTTTAGTCCAACTACAAGGTGTTACCGCATTGGAAAAATAGATGGATTCTTCCGCAAGGGATGACAGGAATGGAGTAATTGGATGTGGCTTCAAAGAAGGATTTATACAATCAGCGCGAAGGGTATCGATTAGTATAAATACCATATTAGGCGGAGATAGTATTTCATTCTGGATATAGTAACCTAACCAGATTAAGCCTATTCCTAATAAAATTAATATTAGCGTTATTATTATTTGGACCTTACTCAACCTGTATTTCCTAAGTTCGAATTGGATTTATTCTGGTTCTACTTGGAGGTCATATACAAAGGTATGCTCTCCACGAAGTGGACACTGGACTAACCATTTTCCTTCAGGTGACATAATGCCCGATGGCGAATTAATCACACCATTTATTGATGCTGAATTTACCGTTACTATATAACAACCGCTTTCTCTTGCTCTTAATCTTAGGTTGATGTCGTAGTAAGGTAGGTAAGTCTGGTCTATTCCTGTATTAGCGAGGTGAAATATTATTTGTGCCCCTCTTTTCCCTAATTGATAAGTTAATCGAGGGTCCGGATATGGACCAAATCCTGGTGCTACCCATAAGTCGTTGCCGATAAGACAGCCAAATGTTACACCTTTATATTTGAATAATCTCAATTCTTCCCCTGGTCTACACCATTTGCGGTCTTCTTCAGTAGGTACCAATTTCTCCTGAGTTCCAAGTAATTTCCCTTCGTCTGTATATATTCGTGCCTGAATATATGTATGTCCGTCCTTTCTTACCCCAGTTCCTATAATTGCACATACATAATTCTTTTTGCACGCAGATGCTATTTGTTTCCACGCTTCTGTAGTTCTCACATCGCTAAAATTATTGTTATAACCAGTGAGGCTCATCTCGGGGAATAATATTATATCGCAGTCGCCTTCTTGTATATGTTCAAGTATCTTGGGAAGATTTTCCTTCTTACTGTCACTTACTTTCATTTGCACGCCTTTTATCCTGAGCGTTTTCATAACTGCTTCCTTTTTCGTTAGTTTCTTAAAATAATTTTATGTTTCTAAAATTATGACAAAAAGTATATGAATATTTGAAATTTGTTGTGTGTTATATTGTGTTATATATTAATAAGTAGTTTAGATTAAAAATCGAATATTTGGAGTTTTAACTCGTCATTTTATCAAAAATATTATTTTGCTATTGCTGAATATTCGTATTATAATTAAAAATAAGCATATATTTTGATATTCCAAGAAATTGGAAAAGAAAAAATTAAAAGTAATATTATTTTTTGTTGTTTAGTCAGCAAAATATTGTTTTTGTATGTTATAATGTATGTGGTAGGAATTTAGTGGACATAATATATAAGTGGGAAGAGTCTTGTCTCAGAAAAAAGGTATATTTACATGCAGTTTAATGAAAGTCAAAAAGATTATATATTCGAAGATGTAAGTGGCAGTGGTAAGTTATCTGATGATTCTATTAAAGGGTTGAACAAAGAAATTCTTGAGTGGTCCAAATACTATAGCGAGGCCTTCCCAAGAATTTCTCAGATGATAGATAGAATCATTCAAAGACTACCTCGATTTAGAGCCACATTAAGGGATAGAAGAAGGCTTAATGCTTTCGTGAAAAAAATTCAGGCTACTGTTGAAAATGCAGTTACAATCGAAGGTAAGAGGCGGGCAATTTTCCTTGCTGAAAGTCAGATAAAAGAGATTAGGTCTGCAATTGCTCAGTGTTATACTGCAATAGTTGCGTTTGATGATGCTTTGGACCGAACAATGAAGTTATTAGAACTTCTGCCTGAGGATACAGTTGATGTGGTCGGTGATTCAGACACTAAAACTCAGTCTATAGAAGTGAGTTCTCGCCAAATTCCTGAGGATAAATTCCTGAGAGAGATTCAGGCTAAACCGGCAGGCTTTATTTCTCAGCAAGATTTGTATACTGGTCAATATTCCCCACAAGAAGAGAAAGTCGAAATAGAGGGGGAGGAAGATTACACTGAGAAACTTCGGTTTGGCGAATTACTTATTAAGGAGAAAGTAATTACTCGCGAGCAACTTCAGAAGGCATTGCTTTACCAAAAGCAAATGAATAATAGGCGTGAGCCTCTTGGCTCTATTATTGTCAGATTAGGGTATACTGATGACGTTTCTATAGCGCGAGCACTTGCAAAGCAAAGTGGATATCCATTTATTGCTGACCTGACAAATTATCCTATTCAGGGCGCAGCACTTAGATTGGTTCCCGAGAGAATAGCGAGAATGCACGAGTGTATTCCTCTTGAGGTCCGCGGGAATACATTGAAAGTCGCTATTGCGAACCCCTACAATCTTTTGGCTTTGGAAGATTTAAAACTTGTTACTAATTGTACCCTTGAAATAGTAGTAGCGCCCAAGGGACAGATAATGTCAATGATAAGGCGGAATTATAAACCAACTATTTAGATATGAATTCCCCACTTATCCTTGCTTCTATAATAAATCTACTTTTTGCACTCATAATTCTGTAATCTTCGATATGAAAGTCGGAGACAGATTCTAAATTAATTTCTATCCCCGTTTTTTGTTCGAACTCAGTGAGTAAGTCAGAATGTTCTTCTCTATATCTCTTTATTATTGCAGGGTGGGCTTGTAGTATAATTTTCTTCTCCCGTGTATTTACAGCGACCTCTTTTAATTTTCTGTAAATTTCCATCATAACAGTGGTTACCGAGCGAATGTATCCTTTACCTTCGCAATAGGGACAAGATTGTGAGAGCGTTTTGACAACATTTTGTTTTACTCGCTGACGGGTCATTTCTATCATTCCCAACTGAGTAATTTCAGAGATTGTAATCTTGGCTCTGTCATTTTTAAGGCACTCTATAAAGTGGTTTAACAATTTCTTCTTATTCTGTTCTTGAGTCATATCAATAAAATCGATTACTATGATACCACTTAGGTCCCTCAGTCTTACCTGCCGTGCTATTTCTTCTGCCGCTTCGAGATTAGTTTGCAATATAGTCTCTTCTAATTCTTTCTTACCTGTAAAACTACCAGTGTTTACATCTATTGCTACGAGTGCCTCAGTTAAATCTATAGTTATATAGCCTCCTGATCTAAGCGGGACATTTCTATGAAAAAGTTTTTCTATTTCTTTTTCTATGTTCATTTTGAGAAATAAGGGAGTCTTAAGTTTATATAGTTTTACTCTGCTTTTTAATTGTGGGTCAAGAATATCAAGGAAGTTGAGAATTTTTTCATATTGGTATACATCGTCTATTGTTAATCTGTTTATTTCTTTTGTAAATCTATCTCTGACTACCCTCAAAATTGGACTTAAATCTTCCCTAATTAAGCCCGGTCCTTTTAATGAGTGGAATTTAAATTGAATTTGGTCCCATACACGAAGGAGATATTCAACGTCGTTTTTTAAGTCTTCGAAAGGCTTATTATTTGACGCTGTTCTCAAGACTATTCCCATATCACGAGGTTTTATCTGGGGTATTATTTTTCTCAGTCTTTCTCTTTCTTTTTCGGAATCAATTTTTCTCGATATGCCTGTAACATTTATAGTCGGGAATAAAACTACATATCTCCCCGGGAGTGTAATGAAAGTTGTAAGCCGTGCACCTTTGTTTCCTATCTGGTCTTTTACTACCTGAACGAGTATATATTGGTTTTCACGAAGTATGTCTTGAATTTTGGGAGGTGCATGCGGTCCCTTCTTAAAAATAGGTTTAGGCACCATTTCATCATCAAGTGTAAAATCTTCGAAGTCTTTCGATATATCAGAAACATATAAAAAACCGTTTTTGCCTGTTCCAATATTCACAAATGCTGCCTGAATGCCTGGAACAATGTCTTCAACTCTGCCTTTGTAAATATTTCCTACAAGTGAAGGTGCTTCTGCCCTCTCAATAATTAATTCCGCCAACTTATTGTTCTCTAATAAGGCTATTCTTGTTTCTAACTTTTCAACATTAATAACAAGTTCTTTTTCTTTCACTATGTACTACTCCTGAAAAAGAAAATTTTTTGTTTCGGTATGCTAAATATCAAGCCAATACCTATCATACAAGTTAGATAAAAAGACCTCCCATAACTTAGAAATGGTAATGGTAATCCTGTTACAGGCAGTAGACCCAGGGTAATACCTATATTTACGCATACGTGAAAGAAAAATATGGTTGTAACTCCTACAATTAATAATTTTCCTTCGTAATCTGTGGCTTTGTAAGCGAGAGCAAGCATTCTTAACAGTAGCAGTAGATACAAAATTATCACCCCCGCTGATTTTACGAATCCGTTTTCTTCAGCAAAGTGTGCAAAAATGAAGTCAGTATGATATTCGGGTAGATAATTTAACCTCGATTGAGTGCCTTTTCTGTATCCTTTGCCGGTGATTCCACCACTTCCAATCGTTATTTTACTTTGATAGGTTTGCCAACCACTGCCTTGTATATCCGCTTCAGGATTAAAAAAAGAATAAATACGAATTAATTGGTGAGGTTTTAGGGGGAGATAGGGAGGATGTTCTCCTGCTTTTATTTGGTCTGGAGTGAGGTTATGAACTTCTATGTATAGAAAGGCTATTAATATTATGCCTGCCAGGATGGTTGCCAACCAATGCCATAGCCGACACCCTGCGGAAAGTGTCATAAGAACGACAATAGGCAAAAGGCTAATTGATGTTCCTAAATTAGGTTGAAGTAGTATCAATAAAGCAGGGATGGCAGTTATTATATAAGCAGTAAGGTACCACCAAAGATGTCGAATTCTTGATTTTACCTTCCCAAAATACCAGGTTAATGTAAGGACTAAGAGGATTTTATTTATCTCTGAGGGCTGAAACCTAAATGGACCAATGGGTATCCACCTTTCACTCCCTTTTACTTGTAAACCATATAATAGTACAACAATTAGTAGAGTTATTGAGGCAATGTATAAGAAGGGAGAGATTACTACCAGCATTTTGTAATCAATCATAGTTAGAAATATTACGATTGGGATTGAAAAAAAGAATATAGTGAAATGTTTATAGAAGTATGATAAGTCTCTTTCTTCACTTGCGCTGAACATATTTAATAAGCCTATGAACACTAAGGCTAACACAATAAAAGATAATATGGGGTCTATGTTTCTGACTTTCTTAATGTCGAATAATCTAATATTCTCCTCATCAATAATTGATTGTGTAGGAATCCTATTATTTAATAGTGTTGAATTTATCATTACTGTATTACTCTAATGTTTATTATGTTTTGCAATGAGGGTATCAGATTGTTTTTGTTCTTTCTTTGTGTAAAAGAAAGATATAATTTCTTTTGCTAATGGCGCCGCTGCTGAGGCGCCGTGAGCGCCATGTTCTACAAGCACACAAATAGCAATTTTGGGCTCTCTATCTATGACACCTGCAATAAACCACGCATGGTCTCTATATTCTTTTGGTATTTTTTCCTCTGATTCGTATTTTTTATGTAGTTCGAGGGAAACTACCTGTGCGGTTCCTGTTTTACCTATCACAGTTATCCCATCTACTTTTGCCTGTTTACCTGTGCCTGCAGGTTTGTTCCCGATAGGTTCTACGCAAAGCCTCATACCTTGGATAACCGTTTTTATAGTACTTTCTGAATATATTCTTTCAGGTGGTGTAGGAAGTAAAAAGTTCGCATTGATATGAGGGTATACTTTATATCCATTATTAATTATCGTTGCCATGAGGACAGCATTTTGAAGAGGTGTTGTAACACAACTCCCTTGACCTATACTTAAATTAACCGTATCTCCCGGGTACCATCTTTGGTCCCATATCGGCTTATTTGCGTTTATTTTTGCCTTCCACTCTTTATCGGGTATGAGCCCAGGAACTTCTAATGGTAAATCTATCCCTGTTTTAGTCCCTAAACCGACTTTTTTCGCATACTCAGATATAGTATCTACTCCCAATTTTAGCCCGAGATTGTAAAAGAAGACATCGCAGGAATATGCTATGGCTTCTACTACGTTTACAGAGCCGTGACCATGTTTCTGCCAGCATTTCCACGCTCTTCCCTTCCCATCGATTTGGAATGAGCCAGGACAATAAAATGTAGTATTGGGTGTTATTACCCCTTTTTCAAGGGCTGTTGCTGCCAAGAATATTTTGAAGACGGAGCCCGGGGGATATTGTTCACTAATTGCACGGTTAATCATCCTATTTGGCTTACTTCTAAGTAGTTCCAGCCTTTCTAAGTCTTTACCCTTAGTTACAAACACATTGGGGTCATATCTTGGACTACTCGCCATTGCAAGCACTGCTCCCGTCTCAGCCTCAAGGACTACAATAGCTCCATTTTCTCCTAATAAAAGGTCTTCACAGAACTTTTGAAGTTCTATATCAATGGTTAAAACTA
Organism: uncultured Nitrospirales bacterium; assembly: GCA_964655185.1. Taxonomy (GTDB): domain Bacteria; phylum Hydrogenedentota; class Hydrogenedentia; order Hydrogenedentales; family Hydrogenedentaceae; genus Hydrogenedens. The sequence goes on from CAZZMK010000156.1 coordinate 20,130, forward strand.
CATCTTTTCCGGGTTTGGGCTCTTCCTTAAAAAAGTCTTCCTCTATAAGTAAATGCCCGCGTGTATCTCTCTTGGCAAGAACAAGGTTTCCAAATCTATCCGTCCTTAATTGGGGTAATCCAGCAGCGTATCTCGTAATCATCATAAATCCGGGCTCGCCTCTAAGTAAGTCTTCGTAATATTTTTCTATGCCTGCTCTTCCTATTAAATCTCCCATTGAGTAATCTTTTTGATTTGCGAGTTCCTCTTTGTTTATTTCATTGATGAAACCAACAATTTGTCCTCCGATGGAACCGTATGGGTATCTACGAAGTGGCTGAGTTATTGTATAAACTCCTGGTAATCTAAAAGCATTTTCTTCTAACCTAATCCAATCTGAACGGGGAATATCTCTTTTTATAATTACTTGGGTAAAAGGTTCTTCTCGGAATCTCTCTATTTGTTGATAAAGCCAATCAGGATGAATATTTAGAATAGAATAGAGCAGTTCAGCCACTTCTTCGACCTTCTCTGGTGGACAATCACCGGGAACAAAAATTACATCGGTTGAGGGTCTATTATCTGCCAATATTCTCCCATCTCTTGTTAAAATTTTGCCTCGTTCGGGTTTTAACTTTTGAGGCCAGATTTTATTATTTTCAGCCTTTTCCCTATAGAGTTCACAATCTCTAACTTGTAATATCCACAACCGTGATATTAAAGGTACTATACCGATAATAATTAAAATACCTACTACGATTAGTCTTCTGTTAATGTCTTTCTTGTTCATTTCATAACTCGACATAACTTACTCCGAAATTTGGTAATTAAAAAACGAATCGGAGAAATTAAAAAAACTCCCGACTATCCAAAATATTATTGGAGTAAGTATTGCAGTATAAAAGGCTTGTGGAACAGTATCAACTATGAGCATATAGAAATAGTTTCCATAAGGATTCTGAAGGTAAGAGATGAAGTTAAAAATTATTCCATAAATTATTGTAGCAAAGAATACTAAAGATGCTTTAATGGCTGGATGTAATGAGATAAGTCGGGCTGAAACCTTGCCTAAGATAAATGCAGGTACTACCAAACATAGTATATGGAATCCTAATGTGGAATTACTTGCTACATCAAGGTAAGTTCCTGCGAAAACACTTCCTATCATTGCGCGTTCTTCACCATAGTAGAAAGCGATGTATATAATTACAATAAGTGCCAGATTTGGGGCAATGCCCTCTATTTTCAAAATTTCAGGCCAACTTATTTGTAAAATGGTTAGAACGAAAACCACTAAAATCCAAAGTATGTGATAGATTATCATAGTACTTACGGTGCCAAAAGTTCTTGAATAGGTAATCGTTTGTTAATTTCAGAGTTAACTTCAATTGCTTTGTTTTCATTCGGCGAATAGGCAAATTCTAATGGTTCGGGTTTGGTAAGGATTACGTAAACCATATCCACCGTGTATGGGTCAACTATTGGTATTATATCTGCTGTCTTCCATATTGTGCCTGTTTCGTGAATTGCCTGTATTTTCCCTATAGGAATACCTGCTGGAAATACACTCTCTGGACTCGTAACTATCAAATCACCTATTTTGACAGTATCATAAATGTCGATGTAATTCATCGTACAGATTTTTTTGAGGTCTCCGGCCGGGAAAATTACACCATCGTAAGCACGCAATCGGGTTCTTTCTACCATAGCACCTATTCTGCAGTTCTTATGATGTAGTGTGGCTACTACAGATGTGTGTGGGGAACTCTCTATGACAATCCCAACCACACCCTCGGGGACAACTACACCGTCAAATACTTTTACCCCATCTTTTGTACCTTTGTCTATTCTTAGAGTGCCTCGATAAACTTCCACTACATCCGCGGGGATTATTTCTAACTGAGATAGTAATTTCTGTTTATTTTCACTTATATTAAGCAGTTTTTCCAGATTTTTAATCTTTTCGCTCTTCTCAATTAACGATAGACGGAGTCGCGTAAGTTCTTCTTTCAATGCATAATTTTCAGATTGTATTCTTTCTGCTGAAAAGATAGAATTTAGAGCAAGGTCTATCCCTTTATTCACCGAGTTTCGAAGAACTACAACTGGAGTAGTAATAAAATATAGTGATTCTTTTATAAGCCTTTGTATCGGCTCGGTAGACCTTTCTGTAAGAAGTGAAATAATACAAATAAAACATATAACAATAAAGAGAATAGTTGAACGAATAGGTGAGTAACGAGCAAAAGGAGAAGTTTTCATTTTCGTTAATTGCTATATTTTTAAAGTTTTTCTTCGGGAAAATCCTTGAGTTCCTCGAGAAACTTACCCCCGCCAAGTACTACCGCTGACAGTGGGTCATCTGCAATAGATACATGGAGGCCTGTTTCTTCGTGCAAAAGTTGGTCTAATCCTCTCAACAGAGCTCCTCCTCCCGCTAATACGAGACCTCTGTCTACAATATCTGCAGAAAGTTCAGGCGGAGTTCGTTCTAAAGTGTACCTTACAGCTTCTATTATCTGGCTTATTGGTTCACGAAGGGACTCTCTTATCTCTTCTGAGGTTATTGTGACGGTTCTCGGGAGCCCCATCACTTGGTCTCTTCCTTTAACCTGCAGTTCAAGTTCTTGTTTCAAAGGGAAGGCTGAGCCTATAGCAATTTTAATTTCCTCCGCAGTCCTTTCTCCTATCATCATATTATAAGTGCGTTTCATATGGTTTATGATTGCCTGGTCCATTTCGTCACCGGCAACCCTTACAGATTTAGAAAAAACTATTCCCCCCAGAGAGATTACAGCAACTTCTGTTGTTCCACCTCCTATGTCCACAATCATACTACCCTGTGGTTCTTGGACGGGTAGACCTGCCCCAATGGCTGCTGCCATAGGCTCCTCTATAATGTATACTTTCTTTGCACCTGCTTGAATTGCACTCTCAGTAACTGCTCTTCGCTCAACAGGTGTTATACCTGAAGGTACACCAATTGCAACTCTGGGCCATATTAACCTTTTCCGATTGTGTACCTTTTGGATGAAATATCTTAGCATTTGTTGAGTAGTATCGAAGTCTGCGATTACGCCGTCTTTCATTGGCCTTATAGCCACTATGTTCCCGGGCGTGCGGCCTATCATACTCTTTGCTTCATTGCCTACAGCACGTACGGTTCCTGTGTCCTTGTTAATAGCGACAACAGACGGCTCACTTAGGACAATTCCCTGTCCCTTAACATACACGAGTGTGTTTGCAGTACCTAAATCTATTGCCATATCGTGGGAGAATAACCACGGTATTCTTTTCAAAATCTGAAACACAACAGGCTCCTTATATTTTGTTACTGATTGGTTATATAATTTAGACAATCTTATTTTTAAAGGTTTACTGAGTTTTTATTATACCAAAATTAGGTCATTAGTTTAATATAACTACCTTATTGTCACTACCATATAATGCTACTATGGTGGTAAAACAGTCGTCCTGTTTTGTGCGTAATTTATATTAAATAGATTTAGGAATTGTTAGAAAGGGTGAAGATGTTATATCATAATATAGTTACTTTTGGATTTAATTTAGAAAGGTTGTAAAGAGGATGAACAGTTTTCTAAAACAAATATCGTTGTGGATAGTTTTCCTAATTATAATGGTGCTCATTTTATCTAATTTTTCAAAAGTTAGGGGCCCTCATCGAGAACTCCTTGAGCCTGATTTTGTTGAGCAGTTGAATAGAGAAAATATTAAATCGGTTGTTATAAAAGAAGTTGGGAACAATTTAAAGCAGGTCATAGCCGAATTAAGGACAGAAGTGGATGGACAAAAGAGGATTCAGTTTAATACTGATAACTTTAAGGAAGAATGGAAAGAGAAACTTGAAGAACAGAAAGTAAGTTATAAATACGAAACAGACAATCAGTTTTGGCAGGGATTGCTGTTAAATGTCTTGCCTCTGATAATAATAATGGGACTATTTTGGTTTTTTATGTTTAGACAGGTGCAAGGCGGGAGTAGTAAAGCACTTTCATTCGGAAAGAGTAGGGCACGGCTTGTAAATCAGAGTGATAAGGTTGTTACATTTGAGGATGTTGCGGGGGTCGATGAGGCAAAAGAAGAACTTAAAGAAATTGTTGAATATCTGAAAGACCCCAGAAAGTTCTCAAGATTAGGGGGAAGAATACCAAGAGGCGTTTTGTTAGTAGGTCCTCCGGGCTCAGGTAAAACATTGTTGGCGAGAGCGGTAGCAGGTGAAGCGAATGTGCCATTTTTTAGTATCAGCGGTTCTGATTTCGTTGAAATGTTTGTTGGCGTAGGTGCAAGTAGAGTTAGAGATTTGTTCCAACAGGGGTACAAAAATGCTCCGTGTATCATATTTATAGATGAAATTGATGCGGTGGGTAGACAAAGAGGAGCAGGTTTAGGGGGAGGCCATGATGAAAGGGAGCAGACACTGAATCAACTCCTTGTAGAAATGGATGGATTCAATAGTAACGAAGGCGTAATTTTAATGGCAGCGACCAATAGACCGGATGTTTTAGATAAAGCATTGTTGAGACCTGGGAGATTTGACCGTCAGATTGTTGTTGGTTTGCCTGACGTAAGAGGGCGAAAACAGATTCTGGAAGTTCATATTAGAAAGCAAAAAGTTCCTATAGATGATGATGTAGATTTAGACATCTTGGCTAAAAGTACCCCAGGCTTTTCTGGAGCCGACCTTGCTAATATGGTAAACGAAGCAGCATTACTCGCTGCGCGACGGAATAAAGAAAAGGTTAGTATGATTGATTTTGAGGATGCAAAAGACCGCGTGTTAATGGGTCCTGCAAGAAAGAGTCTTGCGCTAAGTCCTAAAGAGAAAATTCAAACTGCATATCACGAGGCTGGACACGCATTAGTGGCAAGACTTTTACCCGATGCAGACCCAATCCATAAGGCAACTATCATTCCACGGGGACCTTCCTTGGGTGTTACAAGTTTCCTTCCTGAGGAGGATAGGCACAACTTAACACAGAGGTGGTGCCTTGCTACAATTCGGGTCACAATGGGTGGAAGGGCAGCAGAAGAAATAGTTTTTAATGAATTTACGAGTGGTTGCGCTAATGACTTACTTCAGGCAACTAAACTTGCACATTCAATGGTTTGTGAATGGGGAATGAGTTCCCTCGGTCCTATCGCCTTCGGAAGGAATGAAGAAATTTTCCTGGGTAGAGATTTTGTTAGGATGCGTGAGTTTAGCGAAGAAACTGCAGCAGCGGTTGATAGAGAAGTCCATAAGATTTTGGATGAAGCATATAGGGATGCAAAAACTCTTTTAGAAAAGCATAGAAATATACTTGATGCTTTGGCAAAGGCTCTGCATGATAAAGAAATTCTTGAATCTGATGAGATTGACGAGATTATATGCACAGTAGGAGGTGAACATTTATTGCCTGAGAAGTGGAGAGAAAGAAGGAAGAAAAAGAAGGAGAAACAAGAAGCAGAGGCGAAATTACCTGAAGAACTCGTATCTAATACTCCACCGCTTCAACCTCCATTACCAGATATGGCATAGTTTTAAGTTTTGCTGTAATTTATTTTATTATTAGTAGTGGGATGGGAGGTAGGGGAGATATGAAGAGAAGAACATTGGTAATGGGTGTTTTAAATGTTACCCCTGATTCTTTCTTTGATGGAGGGCTTTATTTTTCACCTGAGAGAGCCTATAATCGTGCTATGCAAATGATAGAAGAGGGATGTGACATAATAGACATTGGCGGTGAATCTTCCCGACCTGGTGCAATTCCAATAGGTGCGGATGAGGAACAGAGAAGGGTTTTACCTGTTATAGAGGCTTTAGCGGGAGTCAAGGTCCCACTTTCTATTGATACCTACAGGGCAGATACTGCTCGCAAGGCTCTTAGATATGGTGTCTCAATGGTGAACGATATCTCCGCTTTTAGGTTCGACCCTGAACTTGTTGAAGTTGTGGCTGAGGCTGGTTGCCAATATGTGTTAATGCATATGCAAGGTACTCCACAAACGATGCAAATAAACCCCCGTTATGAGGATGTTGTTTCAGATATTTGCTATTTTTTTGAAGAAAGATTAAAATTTGCTACAGACCACGGCGTGAAGGAAGAGAAGATATGGTTAGACCCGGGATTTGGTTTTGGGAAAACTGTAGAGCAAAATTTGACCTTACTTCGAAGGATTAAGGAGTTCTTCCAATTTGGTAGACCTATTTTAATTGGTACTTCGAATAAGTCCACCATTGGAGCGGTTTTGAATACGCCAATAGAAGAAAGACTTGAGGGTACATCTGCTACAATTGCATGGTCAGTATTTCAAGGAGTTCACGCAGTTAGGGTACATAATGTTAAGGAAATGATTAGAGTTATAAAGATGAGTGAGGCTATAATTTATGGAGTAAAAGGATAGGGATATGGCTAAAAGACTTTTCGGCACAGATGGCGTAAGAGGTATTGCAAATGAGTATCCTATGACTGCTGAAATGGCGCTCAAAATTGGTAGAGCAGCAGGGACTATATTTCAAAGAGAAAATCGCCAACACACAATACTTATCGGCAAGGATACTCGTCGTTCGTGCTATATGTTTGAAAATGCTCTCACCGCCGGATTGTGTTCCGTCGGTGTAAGGGTTTTGCTTACTGGGCCTCTCCCAACTCCTGGTGTTTCGTATATTATGCGAAGTTTAAGGTGTGACGGAGCAATAATGATTAGTGCTTCACATAATCCCTACTACGACAACGGGATAAAAATATTTGGTCCTGATGGATATAAAATTCCCGATGAAATTGAGGATGAAATAGAGCGATTGATAGCCACAGGTGAAGTAGACCAACTTAGGCCTAAGGGTGAAAAAATAGGAACTGCTAAGAGAATTGATGATGCGGTAGGTAGGTATATAGAGTTTGTAAAGGCTACATTTCCAAAAGGGATGAAATTAGATGGATTAAAAATTGTTGTAGATTGTGCTAACGGAGCAATGTATAAGGTAGGACCCGATACTCTCTCGGAATTAGGCGCTACCGTTATACCTATTGCGAATGAACCTAACGGTATTAACATTAATGATAAATGTGGTTCCGTGTACCCAGAAGAGATGAGGGCTCAGGTAATTAGAGAAAAGGCAGATGTGGGAATAGCCTTCGATGGCGATGGAGATAGGATTGTTATGGCAGATAATCAAGGAAGGTTGCTCGATGGTAATGCTATTCTCGCTATACTGGGGGCTGATTACCTTAAACGAGGAATTCTCGGTAATAGTACTGTGGTAACTACCGTTATGGCTAATTCAGGTTTAGAAAAGGCTCTTGAACCACTTGGAGGTAGAGTAGTCAGAACTAAAGTTGGTGATAGAATGGTATCGGAAACTCTGAAGCAGGAAAACTCTAACCTTGGTGGAGAACCTTCAGGACATATAGTCTTGCTCGATTATAATGTTACTGGTGATGCAATGATTGCAGCACTTCAGGTTTTGGCTATAATTGTTCGGTCTGACCAACCACTGTCTGAATTAGCAAGTATTTATCAGCCATTACCCGAGTACCATGAAAAAGTACCTATCATAGGGGAGAAAAGACCTTCGGAGGAGGAATTGAATAATATTGCAAAGAAATGTGAAAATGAACTTAATGGAGAAGGAAGAGTCGTTATCAGATATTCCGGCACAGAGCCGGTAATAAGAGTGATGGTTCAACATAGAGAATTGCGAAAAGCAGAAGTATACTGTAAAGAAATAGTTGAAAAAGTTAGTTTACTCGTGAATTCATAAGGAGAGGAAAGATGATAGAACTTGGAGTAAACATAGACCATGTAGCAACACTGAGGGAGGCAAGAAAAGGTAAAGTACCTGATGTTATTACTGCAGCCAAAGTGTGTGAGATTGCAGGGGCACATCAGATTACTGTACATCTTCGTCAGGATAGGAGGCACATCCAAGATAGAGATGTAGAAAGACTTAAAGAAGTTTTATTAGTTCGGTTGAATCTTGAGATGGCTGCGGTAGATGAGATAATAAATATTGCACATCGAATCTGTCCGCACTCCGTCTGTTTAGTACCCGAAAATAGGCAGGAAATAACAACCGAAGGTGGACTAAATGTTAAGGAGCAGAAAGATTGGCTTAAGAAAGTTGTTGATGGTATGCATGAGCGCGGAATCAAGGTAAGTATGTTTGTTGACCCTGAAATAGACCAGATTGAGGCAAGTGCAGAAATTGGTGCGGATAGTGTTGAACTCCATACCGGTGCTTATGCAAATGCTGAGGGGAAACAAAAGGAAAAGGAATTAAGAAGATTATATGAGGCAGGTGCAGTTGCAGTTAAGTTAGGATTAAATTTACACGCTGGCCATGGCCTTACTGTGAGGAATCTCGAACCAGTGGCAAGGATACCAAATTTGAAAGAGGTTAATATTGGGCATGACATAATTGCGAGGTCTATTTTTATCGGGCTCGAGTCCGCTGTTAAAGAAATCTTACACATCCTTGATAAAGTAAGTCGTACTTCATAACATACTACTTTGGCAAATATCAAATATTAAACGAATACTTTCATAATAAAAGTAATTTTTTGTTTATGGATAATAAAAATAAAAAAAGAATTACAATGTTAAATGTCTTACATGAGCCGTATGATAAACGGATGTATCATAAATTGGCTAAAAGTTTAGTTTCTGCAGGCTATCAAGTGGCATATATCTGCCCCAATGCGGGAAAGGATAATCCTAAAAGTGAATTTGGCGTGGAGTTTATAGTTTACCCTTATAAGAAAGGTTGGCTTAATAGAGTTCTCTCAATATTTCGATTAATCAAACTTGGCTTCGGTGTCCCTACCGATGTATATATGGCGCCTGAGCCAGAATCTTGGCTATCAGCCTTGGTGTTGAAGTTATTAAAAGGCGGGAAAGTTGTGTTTGATATGCACGAACATAATCCCAATAAAATGGCTCAATTTTTTCCCCGCTTTTTACATAAGCCTGTTGAGTGGTTAACAACCAAAATTATGAGATTAATGGCTCGGTTCACCGATTTAATCATATTAACAAGAAATAGTTTCGAAGATATCTGGAAAGGCATATCCACTCCGAGAATTACAATTATAAATACTAATCATTTACAGCCAGTATGTTCAGATATTCCTGAAGAGTTGGCAGAAAAGTACGGGGGAAAAAATACGATTATTCATCAGGGTGTTTTTGGAACTATTAGGGGTTCATATCAACTTTTAGATGCAGTTGATATTGCAGTTAAAGAGATACCTGACCTTTGTTGTATAATATTAGGTGAATATGTTTACGGTAGTGAAGAAGACTACCGAAAGGCTATAAAACAACGAGGCTTGGAGGAGCATATCCATCTTCTTGGTGTTGTTCCCTTTGAGGAGGTTCCTAAATATATTCGTGTTTCTAAAATAGGATTAATAGTATTTCAACCTGGTTTTTTAAATCATACTCTTGCTATGCCTCATAAACTGTTTGACTATATGCGAGAAGAGATTCCGGTAATTGTTCCTGATTTCGCTGTAGAAGTGGTTAAAATTGTAAAGGAGTGTGGCTGTGGCTTATGCGTCGATGTCTCTAACCCTCGGGCTATAGCGGATGCAATAATTTATCTCCTTACCCATCCAGAAGATGCTAAAGAAATGGGTAAGAGGGGTAGATACGCTGTTGAAACTAAATATAATTGGCAAAAAGAAGAAGTAGTGCTTCTTGATAGTATAAAAAGTATTTTGTGAGGTATTTTGAGAGGAGTATTAAGGTTTATGGGCTTTAGGTTTGATATTCATCTCCATACAAGAGAACACTCTCCGTGTAGTTTACTCTATCCCGAGGAAATGGTGGAGAGTGCAATTGCTTCTAAATTAAACGGTGTAGTGATAACTGAGCACCACTATAAGTGGACTGAATCGCAAATTAAGGATTTAAAAAAGAAAGTAAATTGTAATGGCTTTGTTATACTTTCTGGAGCAGAGATAACCACAGATGCAGGGGATTTGCTTGTATACGGTGTGCCTGAGGATGTTTTAGTAAAGTGGCATCAATTTGTTCCTGTGGAAATAGTAATAGAAGAAGTCGAGAAACATTCTGGGCTTTGCATTGCAGCACATCCAACGCGGAGTTATCACCATTTTGATGAGAGATTGGAAGAATTGCCAATTCCCGCTATTGAAGTATCAAGTGTGAATATGAATGTATATGAGCAAGAGAGGGCTATTGATTGGGCTCGAAAGTTAGGTAAGATTCAGGTTTGTGCCAGCGATGCTCACCAGATTCATCATGTCGGTAGGTACTGGATAGAGGTTGAATGTCCGGTAAATAGTGAATTGGACTTGATTAATGCGATAAAATCTGGTAAGTTTAAAATGGGAATACGTAAATAACCTCAGAGCCAAGATGTATGGAAGACTTAGAGGGTAAAGAAACATTAGTAAAAAAAGAAGAGCCTGTCGAAGAAACAACAAGTGTATATCAAGAGTTGATTTCTTTTGTAAAACTCTTGTTTTTTGTAGTATTTGTGTGGTGGGTAATGCATACCTTTATTATTGAGGGGTATGAAGTTTGGGGCCCATCTATGATGGGTACTCTAAGTGAGGGGGATAGAATAATTGTGTTTAAATTGCCATGTGTTTTTAGAAATTTCCCTTACCTTCCAGAAAGTTGGAAGATACACGAGGGAGATATAGTTGTATTTCAGGGTAAGGGAGAAAATGAGAGGAGGTATGTAAAGCGGGTTGTGGCTATGCTACCATCTTCATCAGGAAATATAGTAAATGCCTCTGGTATAAGAGGTCAGGATTATCCACTTAAGAAGGTTGAATATGTAAATAGCAAACTATATATCAATAACAGAATAGTTCAAGAGGATTATTTAGACCCATATTGGGGTTCCTCAGATGAGCAAGATGTTGTATATCTTAAGCCAGGTGAATGTTATGTGCTTGGAGATAATAGAAAAAATAGTAAGGATAGTAGATTTTTTGGCCCTATAACGGAAGACCAAATTATAGGTAAGGCTATTTTTAGATTTTGGCCACTTAATAAGATAGGTAAGTTGTGAACTTCGATATTATCATATCTGATGTTCATCTTAAAACAAATCCCGAGGACAAGGAACGAAGAAACAAGTTTGAGTTTTTTCTTAGGGGATTTCTTCAGGATAATCCTCGAAGGTTAATTTGCTTGGGGGATATCTTTGATTTTTGGTTTGAGTATAAGTATGTGATATTTGCTCCTTATTTTGGCGTTTTATCTGCATTTTATGAACTTAAACAGAAGGGAACGGAACTAATATTTGTTGGTGGAAATCATGACTTTTGGGTAGGGGATACATTGAGGGAAGTAGGTTTCAAAATTTTGAATTCGGGCGATGTTTTGGAGTTTGACAATTTTAAAGCATTGTTGGTTCACGGGGATGGGCTAAATGAGAGTGATTATGGATATAGACTGTTTAAGAGAATTTCGAGAAACAAGTTAATGATTAAACTATTCAAATTGGTTCATCCTGATATTGCTGTTGGTATTGCATCAGTCTTAAGTAAAGGAAGTAGGAAAATTCAAGAAGGGAGAAGAGAAGGACCGTTAAGAGATGCTCGTGCCATAAAGGATTTTGCTATGAAGGTGTTTGAAAAAGGTGAGGTAGATGCGGTTATTTCAGGGCATTGCCATATTCCTGAATGCAAATCTTTTGAGGTTAATGGAAAGAGGTATTGGTATGTGAATTCAGGCGATTGGGTTGAAAACTATACTTATGTGGTCTGGAATGGTGAGGAGTTTATGTTGAAAAAGTTGAATTAGTAGAAATGTAATGTGTTTAACTATTCTGTCGATTTCTTTCTGAAACCAACGCTCTTAGGGTTGGGTTTGAACTCGGTTGGGGTTGTTTGTGTGGGCTGAATCTGCTTCTCGATTTTTTTACTTTCATCACCTTCTTTTGTTGGCGGAGTAATTACGGGTTTGGGGAGAGTCTCAACAGGTTTTATTAAAGGAGGTTCGGGTTCTATTGGAGTTTCTACCCTAATTTTTTGAAGTGTTTTAGCCATTTCTTCTATGCAGAGGGCTATTTCTTCTCTCTTTTTCAGTAGGATTTGGGGGTCTCGAGTGAAATTCACAAGGTCAGGAACAATATTTTTAAAGTCGTAAATAAGTTCGGCTTTTTTGGCAATCTCAGAGTTTGGAGCCTTTTCCTTTAATTCTTTGAGAAGTTTACTGAATATCGTGAGATAGTCGTAGTCATCTACTCCGTCTCGGATAATTTCCCAGCGAATTGAATTTATAGGTCCATCTTCACCAGGATATACAAGGTATCCATCTCCATTGGTGGGTATTACATCAAGAGGGCATTTTGTAGGGTCTTTGTCTTTAGTGTAATTGATGCACCAGTAATGAATCCCCTTTATGCCTAACATCCATGCTTGCCAAAATAGTATTCTATGCTCAATTCCTGCAAAGTCAAGGAAGAAGTTTGCATAAGGTCTCGGTGGTGAATGGTCAACACACCACCATACTTCTTTTCCTTTTTGAATTTGTTCAAGAATAATTTTGTTATACGGGGTGTCCATAATTGGACTGTGTATGCACCAGATATCGACTTTTTCCGGAAGGATTGGATATATTCCTCTTGTGGTAAGCATAAGTGGTATTTGAGGAGCAATTTCTTTCCATCTGTTTACAATTGACAGAACTGCTTCGGACTCATTTTCCCTTGGATATTCCCATATATGAGTAAATGTACATTTCATAAGGTTATTCTGA
>CAZZMK010000157.1:0-9858 GCA_964655185.1 uncultured Nitrospirales bacterium
CAAAATAGGTAGCCTATACTTCCTTATTAGCAAAATCTCGCAATCTGAAATTATCCGTAGGTTAGAAAAAAATTTTGATACTTATATCGACGAGGCAACTGGAGCAAAAATAATAAGGTTAATCACTGGACCATCAAAAAATACGACTATATACCAAACTCATCCTATGTGGTCACCAGATATGGCTCGTTTTTATTTTCTATCCGATAGGACTTCAGGCAAAATGCAATTACATACTCTAAATCTACAAACAGGTGAAATATCTCCTATATTGAAACCACGCATTCAATCATTTACCCTTGGATGGAAAAGTGAGACTATTTACTACATAGAGGGCAATGAAGTAAAAAAGACATTTTTTAACAAAGAAACCCACACATTAGCAAAACTACCTGAGGATATAGAATCACTTTCAGGAGGTATAGGAGTTACATCCGAAGAAAAATACCTATACGCTGGCTTCAAAAAGCAAACAGGAAAATTTTCTATTAAAAGATTGGACTTAACAAATTTTATCTGGGAAGAATGCTGTGAAGTAGACTTCCAAGTAGGACATGTTCAGACAAACCTCTGGGATAGCACAAAAGTAATGTTTTGCTGGGAAACTGGAGGGGATAGCCCCCAACGGACTTGGTTTTGGAGCGAGAATACAAAGGAATGTAAACCTTTCTTCGTCGAACATAATGAATTGTGGGTAACTCACGAAGTTTGGTGGGGTAAAGATTCTGCGGTATTTACAATTTGGCCCTATGATGAAAAGCATTTTTCACTACCACACGGTGTGTGTTGTACTAATATTGAAAAGGGAGCAAAAGGCGAACTTGATGTCCTTGCCTCCTACCCTGCCTGGCATACTCACGGAAGTCCCGACTTCAAATGGGTATTAGGTGATGATTTCGACAGAAATTTATGGTTGATAGAACCGAAACAAAAAGAAAAAAGGCTATTAGTAAAAGGCAAAATCAAAAACAATATAAAAGTACATCCTCACGCTTCCTTTACCCCTGATAGCAGAGGAATTGTATTTAACACATCTGCGTTCGGTATGGAGGAAATCCATCTTGTCCTCATCCCCGAGAATTACGATGCGTTACCCAAAGGGTGAGATGATATTCCCAAAACGGCTGAATCTTTACTTAAACCATTCTTTCAAGTCAATTTTTGTAAAAGCCCTACGAGTAGCAGTTACGGGCGGATTATTCCCTGCTACGGAGACATAAGCAACTTGATTCTTGGGGTCAAAAACAAAGGAATGCAAAGTATCATCTCCAAATACAGGTCCGTTAGCAAGCAAATCTACTGCCTTGCGGATATCTACCGCTTTCTCTTTCTTTGTAATTTGCTTTCCGAGCCAATCATATCTTTGGTATGAATTCTGGTTCTTTAGAATTGGAAGTATGAGTTTCAACTGTTCCCAGTTTTCGACCTTGATGCCATACTGACTACCATATTTCAAAGCGAGGTCAAGCAAACCATCCTTATTTATAGGGTGATTTGTTCTTCTTACTGCGTCCGGTATGCTCCAATGCATTGTCTCTTCAGATTCCTTCGGGTCATTATCTGTGTAAACCAATACCCTCTTAGCATCCACTTCCATTGCCCTTGCAGATGGGATTTTTCCATCACCCACGACAAAATTCCAGCCTGAAGTTTGTGGACCTTTTACTATTACGCCTACTGCATCTTCCAGATTTTCCTGTTCCAGGGCTAACCGCATAGTTACAAATAGAGGCATCCCGTCGAAGGTAGCGTTGGGTGATGGTAGTGTCATTTCGCCTATAGTTATGCCTGATGCACTCATACCGCTTACACTACCAATTGCCCCTGCCCAACTTACCATCATATAAGGTTTCTTTCCTGTGGGTCTCCATACTAATATTACAGCGTCATCCTGAGCATCTGCCTTGACTGTCCAGTCGAGGTTCCTGCCGTGAATTAATCTACCATCCGGCGTCCATCTTCCCCAGCAGGCAAAGTTCGAACAACTATTTGGTATAGAAGGGGGTTGATTTGGTGGGAAGTGTAAAATTTCAGCCACAGTAGCGCCTAACAACACCTCTTCATAAGTTATGTCCTTTTTGCCTGCGGATTGAACCCCTTCATAAATACCTTTTGCTTCTTCAAGAAAATGTTCAGGTATAAACTTCACCATTCGCTTGCTTTGTTCATAAGCATACTCCTTCGTGTAGCCTCTACTCCACAACGCCTTTACATAATAACCTTGTTTCATAATGTGCTCAATCTTATCTGCAAGTAATTTCCCGTGCTGAAAACCCATTTCTCTATAACTACCTTCCATTACACAAACTAAGTGCTCTCCTACCTGGTATAACTTTCCTTTCCCCTCAGTAGCGAGGAGTTTTACCTCCGGATTTTCAATAATTTCCGGATGATACCAAGTTGCTTCTTCGTCGGTTTGGGCAGATTGAGTCTGCTCCTGAGCAAATACTAAATTATTCAAGCAAACTAATAGAAGCAAAGACAAGAATAAATAGGCGGTTCTCATCAAAGTCTCTAACTTGATTCGCATTTTTCCTCTCCTCAATATACGAGTTTTGAATTATCTTTATGACTATATTGACTTTTTCCCTAATAACAGGGTTTCTAAATTATGTAACGGAAAAATTATGGCTTTACCAGAAGTTTTACTTATCTCTACGATAAACTGAAGTCTTTTTACATCGCGAGATTCTATCTGTCCAGTCTCCTGCCCACCCCTCAGAATAAGCCTGCTGGCATAGTTTAATAGCCTCTTCGTATAAGCCTTGTCTCTCTCTGATTTCCGATAAAGTAGCGTAGCCAATGTGAACAGGTAAAGGTAAGCCTTTATTATGTTTCTGCAAATATTCTTTTACTGCGGGTGCCAATTCAATCTGTATCTTCGAGGCTATTATTGCTTTGGCTATTTTTACTTTCCCCTCTTCATATACATCCTCGAGATAACGTGCAATTAACTCCTCAAGTGCATAGAATCGCTCGAGGATATCCATGCCTCTCATATCTGCAAGGTCTTTTTCTACCTCTTCTACTAACTCGGGGGAATTCTCCAAGTCTCGGCTGGATAATAAAATTTGTTTAGGTATATCACCAGCCTTCACAATAACTTCTGTATCTTTGCGAACCATATCTATCAAATGCCCACACAAGGGACATATTAATTCTTTCTTCCTATCAAAAAGAGATAACTCATATTTATTACCGCAGTTCGGGCATACTATATGAAATTCATCGCTCATATATTTCACCTGCAAAAATATCTTTCAATAACTTCCCTAAGCCATATAATAACCTCTTCTCTTTCATCTTGACTAATTTTTTTCTTAAAAATTTCATCTTTATCTAAAAAGATTAACACAACTTCATCCTTTATGGGAATTTTACTATTACTCAAAGCGAAATAATAAATCTTAAGTTGTTGCCAATACCTCTTTAATACATCATTATTTGGTTCACCCGTCTTATAGTCTACTATAGTTCCATTTTGTAAAATAGCATCCACAATTCCTTTAATTAATACGCCATCTAATTCTTCTACTTTCCATATAAATGGCAATTCTCTTTCAATTGGAGGATTTTGTTTAAGTAAAGAGTAAAAATTTTTCCTCGTCAAGCAATTCATAAATGATTTTACTTCACTTATTAGATTTTCATCTGAGATAAAATTATTTAGCAAATCACTTTCCACAGAGTCTGAATCAAAATCCCATTTCCTCATCAAATAATGAACTGCTACTCCTCTCTCAACATTAGTTTCTTCAACCAAGTATTCATCATATACGAGGTCTCTATCAAATATAGCGGGAGGGTGGTCATAATTCCCAAATGCAAGGTTAAGAAGTTGACTTACTGGGATTGGGTCAGTACTGCTAAAATCTTTAATACTCAATTTTACAGGTACAAGTAATTTACTATTATATGGAGCAACTTCTTCTTTGGTTCTCGATTGTTCTGCTTTTTTAATTGAAGCAATATCCTTTTTGAGCACTCTATATAAATTTGTCCCTTCTTGACGAAAAGAAAAATGTGAGGTCAGCAAGTTAAACCATGAATTTGCTATCTTTTCAGACGGATAATCAGGAGCACATAGAATCAGGTAATCTTTAGCCCTTGTAAGTGCCACATAAAGCAACCTTACATACTCGTGTTCATCTTCTACTTCATTTTTCAATTTGATTACATGTGCCCAAGGATTATCTATTGGCGGAGTTCCATTATCAGAACTCAATTTCTTCAAACCTTTGTCTGTTTTTACAATCAAACCCAGTTCCCTATTGAATTCAACTTTTAATTGAGATGTTCCTCGGGCTTCAGAAAATAAATGAGGTAATACAACAATAGGGAATTCCATACCTTTGGCTTTATGCACAGTTGTAAGCATAACAGCGTCTTCGGGTGATAAAAATATATCTGCTTCACCTTCGAGAATTTGAGACTTTACCTCTTCCAAAAACAAATTAAAGTTAAACAAATTTAATGCTGTATTTTCACTATATGCTCTCACAAGAGAAATAAACTTCTGTATATTGGCCAACTTTTGTTCCCCAAAATCTTGAGCAATTAAAATAGACTCGTAGTTGGTTCGAGCAATAATTTCTGTAACTAACTCATCAAGAGGCATACCCAATTTTTGTCGGAATTCATTGTATAACTGTCTCACTTCTTTGTAGCATTCTTCATCCACAGCGGAAGGAAAATCGGTGCCAATCAGGAGTTCTTCAAGAGGTTTGTGCATACGCCAGCGAAGAATTTGTTCATCTGACAAGGAACAAAATGGTCCCCTCAAAAATCCCAATAGTGCGGGATGGTTAAAAGGATTTATCAGGACTTGAAGAAAGGTCATTATCTCCTTTACTTCATCAACATCAAAAAAGCCTCTCCCACAAACTATTCTACACGGAATTCCACTGTCTTTGAGAATCTTCTCATACTTATATATGTGAGTAGTTGTCCTAAAGAGTAATGCAAAATCGCCATACTTTGGTTGTCTTGATTGATTTTCACCCTCATCTTTAATCTCAATATGCTCAACCCCATCTACGAACTCTTTTATCCTATGTGCTATAGCCTCCGCTTCTATTTCTACCTTTCTCTCAACATTAATATCATCTCTTTCATTCGAATCTTTGGCTAATAACATTTCTACTCGTGGGCTATCATAACCATTCCTATGAGACCTCATATTTACATAGGGTTCTTCAACCTGAAACAAAAAATTAGTTTTCGAGAAAAAATCATTGACGAAATCCAAAATTTCTGGGGCTGAACGGAAATTTACACTTAAACCAATCAGTTCTTGAGCCTTCTTCTTTTCATCCTGAAATATCTTTACTTCTGCGCCCCTGAACAAATAGATTGACTGCTTTGCATCGCCAACAAAAAACAAATTAATATCAGGATTAGCATGCATAAGCAAATCTATCAACTTTACCTGAAGACTATCAGTATCCTGAAACTCATCAACAAACAAATACTTAATATCCGAAGCCACCTCCTGACAGATTTCTGGTGCTCCTTCTAAAAACTCAATGCAAAAATATATTAAATCATCAAAAGTAAGTATATTTTGCTTCCTTTTAAATTCTTTCCACTCTTCGACTATCTTGGAAAATAAAATAAGCAAGTTCCGAGTAAGGGAAAATATCTTTTGCTTATTAGGTACCTCCCAAGAATCGATAAAAATCCCATTCAGAAACCCTCTTTTTTCCTTTTCTGAACCCCATACTTTCTTTATTGCGTACTCAAATTTTCTCTTAATCTCTTCATCTAAACCAGCACTGACTCTCTTCCCCTTGAACTCATCAAAAAAAATCTTTATTTCCTCTATGTAATTTCTCAATTCTTCTCCACCTACAGGGGATTTTCTGAGCATCTCAAGTAATTTAATAAGATACCGTCTCTTTTGTTCAAGTGGATTTTGAGAATCAGTAATACCTCCATCCAATTTTCTCAAATGCGAGAGCAAAACAAGAGTAGTAATACCTTTTAACTTTTCTTTGACTATCGACTCGTACTCGTTTTTTATATTTTCATCGATATAGGAATAAAATTTCTCTTCCGTAAGAGAATTGCATTTTTCTGCATGGGGAAGTATAAAAATATAATTGCTCAACAAACTGAACAAAATCTGACGGAACCCTGAAGTAGAAAGTTCAGTTGCTAATTTTACAGTATCCTCATCACTCTCAAGATAAGCCTTTAATTTATCTCTTATAAACCTATCCAACTTTATGATGTTCTCTACATCATCCACGATTGAAAATTCAGGGTCAAGACCAAATCTCAAAGCATACTGGCGGAGAATTCGAGCACAAAAGGAGTGAATGGTTGAGATTCGGGCGGTTTCAAGAAATATTTCCCTATGTCGCCATAGAGTTAATTGTTCAGGATTATTTTTCGAATTCTCTACAAAGAAATTGAAAGCCTTCCTAAGTCGTTCTTTCATTTCTAACGAGGCTTTTTCCGTGAATGTAATGGCAACAATTTCATCAATATCAGCCTTTCCTTCAACGAGAATCCTTATAATTCGAGATGTCAGGACCCTCGTTTTCCCCGAGCCCGCAGACGCAACGACACCTATAATCTTAGAATCAGAATTTACCGCCCTAAGTTGTTCCTGCGTTAAGCCTTCCAAATATTTATTCAACACTTCCTGCATCTTCAGAAAATTCTTCCACCTCTTCCTTATGCAAAGACCTTTTATATTTGCAAGAATTAAGCCATTGACAGTGCTCACACATATTCTTACTTCGGGGTTCAGGTGAGAAATATCCGCTTCTGATTTTCTTTATCACATTCAATATCCTCTTACCCGTCATTTCCCGCCATTTTTGAATTGACTCAGGTTTGCCATTCCATTTAGCCTTTATTTCTCTTGACCTACGGTTTCCTTCAGGATATACAATAAAAAAACATCCCTCAGATGTCTTAATTTCTTCATCTGATAAAATATGTTTTTCTAATGCTAATCCGTACAAAGTTAATTGAATTGAAATAATCTCATCTATATCGAAATCTTTTCTACGACTGGCTAATTGAGAAGGTGCCTTTCTCCACTTGTAATCTATAATCTTCGCAACCTTTTTATCATTTGTGGTATTAATGTCAACACGGTCTATTCTTCCCGAGAACAAAATCTTTTCCCCTTCTATGTCCCAAGAAAATGGAGGTAACTTAGGATATTTTTCCCCCTCCTCATCTTTAGTCTCGCCAAAAGATATCTCAAAATACTTTGGATGCCATTTTTCCGTAACTAAGCCATCATATACCATAGCCTCTATTAAAATCTTCAACCTATTCTTAAATACCTGAATAATCCCAGAAGGAAAGAATTTAATTTTGAAATCGTTATCAATTACCCTATCTACCACCTCCGAAACAATATTCGAAATATCTTCACGCTTAGAAACTTTATCAAGGTAATCGCTCAATAAGTATTGTAAGACTCTGTGAGCCCAACTCCCCACAAGAGCAGGTGGGGGTTCATCAGTATCCCTCTCCCAATCTGTTAGGGAGAGTATCCGATTTGCAAAAAATAAAAATGGGCAGTCAATATAAGTTTCTATTTGGTTGCTACTATATACATGTTTATTATCAAATTGGTTAGATAAATAGTTAAGTAAGTCCTCTGCTTTGATAATGCCGAAATATTCTCCTTCTTCATTTTTCAATCTAATCTGATAAGTTTGTGCTCGGGTTGCTTCCGATGGATACTCGTCTTGAAGTTGCTTATGCGGTGATTTCAAAAACTTGACTAATTTAAGTTCCCTATCAGAACAAGGCAATTCAAATTCGGGCGAGGTAAATATACCTTCTGTATAACCACAATCGTACTGCATAATTTCACATAATTCTAAAACATCACTTATAAGCAAACTCGGGGCTATTTCCGCATTCACTTCCGAGAATAAAGCGAACGATAGATGCACTCCTTGGATAGCGGATTCAAATACTTTCTGAAAAAGAAGCCTTTCCCTATGAAGATGGTCTTCCAAAGTTTCTACAGGTATCTTGTATGCATTAGATATTTCTGTTATTTCTTTCTCAGAGTATAGTGCATTAATGCCTCGGTGTAGTGGAATATTCCCTCTCTCAACTCCGCAGAGAAATACATAATCAAACTTCAAATTTCGGATAGTAGGTAATTCTCCTATAAATACCCCCCTATTTATTTTAGTCCCAACTACTATTCCCCTAAGCATATCTAAGACAATTTCAATAAGTGTTTCTAACCCTAAATTTGAATCAGCAAAAAACTTTGGGATTACTTTTATCTCTTTGAGAAAAGCACCAACCCCTTCTTTATTTTCACCATATTTCTCCTTATCTAATACTATTTCTCCTGAACTAAAATAACTCCATATCTCCTTTACAAATTGCTCCGTTACCTCAACAAATTCTTTTGCTGATTGAGTAGATGTAAAAATTTTTCTCCAATTCAACCATTTCTCCAATTCGACTTTGAATTTATCTACATCCTCTTTCTTAATATTCTCGGTCTCTTCAATGTGTTCTTCATCCTCTTCTTCTCCCAATAACATTTCCTTATCTAATGGCAGTTTTTGTAGCCTCTCTTCAAGCACGTCAATTGGATGATTGAGGTTAATTCCAAAACTCCGCAGAATCAAAGATATTTTTATCTTTACCTCAGGAGGCAGTTTCCAAAGAGGGTCGTGAAAGATTTGAAGTATCGAAAACACCTTGTCATCTAATAAATGAGTAAACCAATTCCATAGAAACCTACCGATTATTGTATCTTCAAACTTTCTCCTAAACCCTATCTCATAGGGAATCCCAAATTCCTCAAAAACTCTCTCAATTATCTTTTGAACTGATTCCAATTTTCGGAAAATCAACGCTATACTGAATGGAGAAATGTTTTTTTCTATAATCAATTTCTTAATCTCACGAGCAGTCTCCCTTATTTCAGTGTCTCTATTAGAGTAAAAGCGAATTTTAATTTCTCCCTTATCGAAACTGCATCTCTTTGGCAGTTCTCGCCAGTATAAATTTTGAGCAACAAATTGTATTCTATTCTCCGAAGTAAAACTATCTAAACATCTAACTTCTGTAGAAAAAATCTTTTCTAAATTCTTTAACGCCCTGTAACTTAACTTATACAAATCCTGCTTTTCTGGGGAGGGGTCATAATTAAGGTATATTCTTAAACTTTCCACTCTACCATCAAAACTTTTCAATAATCGCATTTCCGAATAAGTAAAGTCATCAAAACCCTCGAGAAAAATGGCATTAACATTACTTAACAATCCAGGCTTCTTATTTTTGCAGACTTCCTCTGCCGTCCAAAACATCCCCGGCACATCGTACCAAGAATTTTGATACATAATTTCCTGATATCGTCTATATACCCAATGTATGACTTCCTCTCTCAATCCTCTTTTCTCGGAAGGAATACTATAAAAAAACTCATCTGGTTCAATACCGCCTTGCTTTAGATTTCGGATAATCTCAACTATGTGTGAAGCAAGATTTTCAGGTGATTGCAATTGATATTGATTGAGTATAAGTTTTCCCTCTTCGCTAAGCAAAATGGACTTTACTATAAGTTCTTGTTTCCAAACCTCTATAAGATTGCATGATATATTTTCCTTTTCCAGAAGTGCCCTAACAAAGTTAGTAAAGTCATAAACATACTTTCCTGTAAGAGAGGTTATATTCAAATCGCAGAGAAGTTTTCTCTCCCACCAAGAAGCGTATCTTTGAGTAGGTACAATCAAGATTGCATTAGGGTGGCAGGCTAAAAAATCCTTACTTAGTTCCTCCAATCTCGGGGAAAAAGCAGAACCACCTATTATACTTACCTTGAACATAAACTATTTCTGCAATTTACTATAGAATTTT
>CAZZMK010000158.1:0-6751 GCA_964655185.1 uncultured Nitrospirales bacterium
AAAAACTTGGCTATATAGGTCTCATTAGATTCCATAAAACTAATAAGGAGTTAAAACATGGCTAAGGATATAAATGAAGCAATTATCGAATCATTGAGAAATGGTATACCACCCGAAAGAGGAGTTGAGAAATATTCCGTAGGGCATGAAAAACTAATAGAAGACATAAAAAAATATCACCTCTCTAAAATTGAAGTTACAGGAAAAATCCGGTTTATCTGTGGCTCGTGGGGGGCGGGTAAAACACACTTGTTTCGACTTATACGGGATAAAGCATTCGAAGAAGGTTGTGCAGTATCAAATGTTGAATTAACTGTAAATGAGGCTCCCTTAAACAGATTCCAAAAAGTATTTTTCAACATCGTTGAAAATATCTCTATTCCCAATTATTACCCAGATGAAGATAACTACAAGAAGCCATTTGAATCACTAATAGAAACTGCCCTTATTAAATTAGGAAATATAGATTTATCCATAGAAATATCTCCTGAACAATTAAACAGCGCAATTACAACTCTGATGAAAAATAGAAACATTCATATTGATTTCAAAAAGATTGTCAAGGCTTATTGGGAAACTTATATGCAACCAATAGAAAATCCTGCATTGGTAGAAGAAAAAAGGCAAGAACTTTTGCAATGGTTCGCAGGAGAAGGAGATAAGAGAAGATTCAGAGAAATTGGTGTGACCACTATGGTTACCAAGGAGAATGCAAGAGGAATGCTAAAATCTCTTGTCGAATTCATAAAAACGGCTGGGTATAAAGGACTAGTAATACTATTTGATGAAGCAGAACAAAGTTATTCAATCATGAGAAAGTCTACTCTTCGAGAGGCACATAACAATTTGCTTTCTCTAATCAACAGTATAGAAGATACACCTGGGCTCTTCATGGTCTACGCAACAACCCCAGATTTTTATACTGACCACAAATATGGAATTGTGGTATACGGAGCCTTATCAAGCAGGATTGGAGAACCTCAAAACAAACCACCGAATGCCTTAGATACAATCTGGAATCTAGATGCAATAGAACCTCAAATAGAAGATTATAAAGAAGTGGCGAGAAAAATTCGACAGATATATATTTCAGTGTATCCAGAGGCTGAAGAAATAATATCAAAAGAGAAGGAAATTGATAAGTTTGTGGAAAATCTTTATGGAGAATATCCGAGTAGTGCCCCATCGCGATTCTGGAGGATTTTACCTTCCGCTCTAATTAAGAAATTCGATACTCAATTGGCGGGAGAACACTTATCGGATAAAGAGATATACGACGATATAATGCAGTGGATTCGTAAAGATAATGAGGATAAGTAGAATATGATGAGCATCAACCAAACAGAGGCACTGAAAATTATAGAGTCTCTTAGAATGGGCATTCCTCCCGAAGATAAGATATCTTTACTAACGGTAGGCCGGATAAGTGAGATTGCTCGATTAAGGCAAATTTTGGATAAAGGTTATCCCCAATCTTTCCTAATCAATGCCAATTATGGCTGCGGGAAAACACATTTATTGAAATTTATCAGGGAAGAAGCACTATCTCGAGGCTACGCTGTCAGCATGATAACTATAAATTCGAACGAAAATGCACGATTCAACCGAATGGACCAAATTTTTGGACACATCTGTAAAAATCTACAAATTTGTAAAAATGGAGAAAAGGGTATAAGAGAACTCTTCAATGCAATTTGCGACGATAATAACAAAAATAGACGCTTAAATTTGATTTCAAAAATATCAAACGATGGCAACTGGGATAAAACCGAAATACTTAAATCTCCTTCCATGTTTATTGCCCTAAGGGCATGGAAATTTTACAATGAACAAGACAAATCGTTAGAAGAAACATACGATACTGTTGAAAATTGGTTATGTGACCCGACTAATTACTATAACAAAAGGTCATTTCTTTATAAAAATTTAGTATATGTATATGAAATAAGAAGATACTTTTATGACCCACGACCTGAGTGGAAGTTTTATAAAGATTGTGTATTTGACTTTCGACCTTCAAATTATAAGCAATGTTGGGATGCACTCAGTGACCTAAACTTACTCACAAAAGTAGCGGGTTGCAAAGGACTTGTAATTTTAGTAGATGAATATGAAGATGTAATATATAATCTAAACAACAAACAATATCAAATTAAGGCTTTTGAGAACCTTTTTAATTTTTTTTCCAAAAATGTTGTTGACCTTATATTTTTCTCTGTAACGCCAAATTTCGTGTATAAATGCAAAAATTTGTTATTGGAAAAAAATGTGTTTGACTATGACCTTTCAAAATTTGAGAAATTAGAGAGTTTTGAAATTAGCCCGTTAACCTCAAATGAAATTTTTGAATATGGAAAGAGAATAATAGAAATATACCAGATAGCTTACGAAGTGAGATTTAATGATGGTATTCACCACTGGATAAAAAAGATATCTGAATATGCAGAAAGAATATCATTAGACAATAGAGTGCGAACTGCTGTCAAAGAAATAGTCAGTTTTTTAGATAATGTCTACATTTCTCATAACTCATCTAAATAACTTACATTATGTACAAAGAAGTTTACTCCACTTTCTTTGGTAGATTCAAAAAACTGACACCTGTTCAGGAAGAAAGTATCCCTCTTATACTAAAAGGCAAAAACATAATCATTTCAGCGGGCACGGGTACCGGAAAAACAGAAGCAGTCCTTGCTCCTTTAATAGATAAATACTATTATTATGCTCATAAGGATAATTGCCTTACATGGCTATATGTTGCTCCCACAAAAGCATTGGTCAATGATGTTTATCGTAGGATAGAACCAATACTTTCAAAATTAGGGCTAAATACAGGCATCAGGCATGGTGACAGAGATGATACACAAAGAAAAAAAACCACAAATTTGTTGATAACGACTCCAGAATCACTTGATGTATTGCTCTGCAGAGGAGATGGATTGCTCAAATCTTTAAGGGCTTTGATTTTAGACGAGGTGCATTTGTTATATAATACCCAAAGAGGTTTACAATTGTCTTTACTAATCTCAAGGCTAAACAGGATAATTACAAACCCGCCTTTGCAACTTGCATGTCTCTCCGCTACTATTAGTTCTTGTGAAGACATAATTCATTTCTTTTTTGGAAAGTATGCAGATGATTTCTCTATTGTTAGTATTCCTTCTCAAAGGCCTATAGATGCTTTTATAAAAACAATAAGAGATGAAAATGAAATAATTAAACTATTTGAGAAAATAATGCAAAAAGAAAAAACTAAACTCTTAGTATTTGCCAACTCCAGAAGAGAATGCGACCGCCTAAGTGCAACCCTATCAAAGAGCAGTATACCCTCCCAATATATTTTCACACACTACTCCTCTATGTCGACTCGATTAAGAGAAGAAACTGAAAGGAAGTTTAACGAGGGGCGCACAGGAATTTGCATAGCCACCAGCACATTAGAATTGGGAATAGATATTGGGGATATAGATGCAGTAGTTCTGTATGGAATACCACCATCAGTAAGTTCATTCCTTCAAAGAATAGGACGCGGTAATAGAAGGGGAACCAAAAGCAATGTAATTTGCTTAATTCCACCTAAAACTCATAATCAAATTTTAAACGCACTGTGTTTTCACGCACTCATAGAGTTAGCCATGGAAGGAAATATTGAAAATATAAAACCTATGAGATTGTATGGTGCAATGCTACAACAAGCATTTTCCTATATTGCTTCGAAAAATGGAACTTACACAAGCGTTAGAGAATTAGGGGAAATATCTTCGATTCATGAACATCTTACTGAAGAGGTAATCGATACCATTTTACTACACGCCTCCAATAAAAATTATGTTAAAAAACACGAATACAAAAATAAATATGGAGCGTCCGAGGGGTTACATCGGCTCATTGATTATAATTTGGTATATAGTAATTTCCCCATGAATTATCAGGAAATTAGCATTTATCACGATAAAAAAGAAATTGGAAGTATCCCAACGCTAAATCTCTTAAGGCTCAAAAGGTATGATATCATATTATTCGCCGGGAAATACTGGCGTGTAGAAAAAGTGGGAAGAAAAGGTATATATGTAAAACCAGAAAGAATAACATGGGCTGATGCAAAAGAAATCAGATATTTTACCGAAGGAGTAGAGATTGATATGAAGATATTGAACCGTGCTTATGAATATTTAGGGGGGCGAGATATAAATGTTTCCTGGTTTGAAAATAAAATGCATGAAAAAATTTCCAATTTTTTGAAAAAGTCAAAATCCATTTTCAAAAGGAAAACAATCCCCGTATTTCGCAAATCTAATCGATATTATCATTTAACATTTGCAGGAAAACTTTGTAACGAAGTTATTTCAAGAAGGTTAGGAATTAAAGAAACAGAATCTGACAACTTAGGTATCTTGGCACCCGAAATTATCAACTTTTCAAAATTAGACTCTGAACCAGAAAAATATTTAGATGTGCTTGAAAACCTAATAGAAGAGTCCTTAAATGAAGAGGCGTTTGAATATTACAGTTCACAAACTATTTACCAATCCTTGTTGCCTAAGGAATTCCAAAAAAAAGAATTTCTTAACGAATGGGTTTGCAAAACCGAGCATAAAAACGTCCTTGAAAGAATAAAAGAATCAAACTCCGAACTTTTTCCCATACCCTACGAAATATTAAATATGTATTGAAAATTTTATGCCTTACCTGTTGAGATAGCTTCTTCAGAGGAAATATAGAACAGTTCCTAAGAGCAATAGGTATCCTAAAAACATTCAATTCTTACATTTTCTGTGGCGGTAATTTAATATAAGGTGATTGCCTATTTGGTTCCACTAATAGGATAGATGTTAAAATTAATCATCATTACAATGATTATAACGAATTTCTAACCCTTTTACGTAATACTCAAAATAACGAGCAATAACACGATGATACTTCTGCAACCTCTCCTTTGCATAATTCCAAAATCCCTCTATACCATTATTACACTGCTAAATTTTAAAGTCAGTATCAAATCATAAACAGGTTGAACAAACATATAAAATATGACAACATGAAAAAATTTTTAAAAAATACGATGTAAAAACATGCTTTGTATAATACGACAAAAAATCAACGGTTATGGAGGAGTCATCATAAAAAATTATAAAAAAGTAGGGGTAGAAAGAATCCCTCTTCTCTTTCTACCCCTTAATAGCATGCTTTCAACTTCTTAAATATTTCTTTTCTGAAACATCTTAGGCTTTTTGTTCTCTTGGGACCATTGGGTTTGCGGTGGCTGGGGAGTGGATTACCTTCACTCCATATAACTGGCAAAATGCCTTCACATCTCGCCTGTGATTACCATAAAACACCACCTGATGAAATCCTAATACATCTCTCGACTCTTCCACATTGTCCATCTTGACAGAAAAGTTCGTCCGACAGCCCCCAGCAGGCGGTGTGTTTATGTTCTCCGTCACCACTCCAGTGTCCAATATCAACTCATGCGGATTATTAAACCGCACAAGCGTCACAGGCTGACCTTCCTTCCACAAAACCTGCAACGACACCCCTATATTAGACTCAGAATGTGAACGTATTATATACGGCTCCGAAGGCTTATCAAACCCATTCAACTTAGTCCCACATACACAATGCGCAACTATTAACTCATTCTTCACCGTCTCAGGAACCGGATCATTCATAAATCCAGGCTTATCAAATAAATAACTCGTCAACATCAACGAATATGCTCCAAATATATCCGCCTCACACCCATAAGTCACCCCATTGTCCTGGAATATGCACGCACCAAGACACGGCGGGGTCGGCACCGTCTTCTGGGTAACCATACCTAAACAATCCGTCGTAATCGCATTCGCCTCCTCCATCCTAAGCAAGTGCTTGGCCGCTACATAACTCCTCGCCGCATTTATCAAATCCTCATCTGTAGGCTCCACTACCTTCTGAGCATTCTTCTTCCATTCATTCGCCACCTCCCTTACCTCATCTGTCACAGGCACACGCTGGAACATCTCCTCCATCATATTCCTCGGTACATGCCGTATCTTCGTCCCAAACCTCTCCATTACCTCATCCTTACGGTCATTACCATGCACAACAAGTATCCTACTGTACTCCAACTGCTTCCTCGCCCTAACCGCTCTAAACGCCTGGTCAAGTGAACTCGTATCTAAGGTTGAAAGTATATAAACACCCTCTTTTCTGGAAAATTCATCAATTTGAGTAGTAAATACTGTTCCTACTGGAGCCCACACTATCAAGGGTATCGGAAGTGTATTACTAATTTGCTCTATTTTCTTCCACATTTTTCGACGCTGAATGTGAATTAGTATTGCGTCAGGCTTTTCAGT
Source organism: uncultured Nitrospirales bacterium (assembly GCA_964655185.1). Lineage (GTDB taxonomy): Bacteria > Hydrogenedentota > Hydrogenedentia > Hydrogenedentales > Hydrogenedentaceae > Hydrogenedens. Next base: position 6,342 of record CAZZMK010000158.1, read on the forward strand.
AGTGGCATACTGGATAAATTTTTCAAGAGCAGAATCGTTCTCAATAGGCTCTGGCAACATTTCAAGATTTACACCCACCCGAGTAGCAGATTCTAAAAAAGCCTTTTCATATTCTTTGCGGTGTCCCTCAACATCGTAGGAGGACCCTGGCCAGCCTAACCAGTATGGTGGCTTCTCTCGGATAACCACACCTATTATTCTCACCGGTGGATTGGGGCGAAAAGACTTCAGGTCGATAGGCTGTCTCAACTCACTTTCTGTAGGATATTCAGGCTTTGCGGAAGCAATAAGCGGTATAGTAAAAGCACTCATCGCAGACGCGGTTATGAAACACCTTCTGCTGAGACCACAGCAATTACAAGGCTGAGAACGAAGTCCTTCTGATTTCACTTTTCCTCTCCAATTACAAA
>CAZZMK010000159.1:0-2519 GCA_964655185.1 uncultured Nitrospirales bacterium
CCTTCTCTTCAAAGTTCTGTTATGTCTCACCACCGCAATTATATCTATTGGAACAAAATATTTCTCCAGTATAGAAAACAATCGGAAACCAATAGGACAGAAAGGCTTTTTCTTTTGAAATGAATCGCAACAATACAAAGCCATGAATCTCTGAGGCTTTAGTATCCTATAAATTTCTCGAATACATTGCTCCATAGATATGTAATATGCCTCATCCCTCGCACTTATATTTCCTATACACCTTGGGTCATCAGAGTAATGGATATGGTCTCCATAAGGAGGGTCAACGAAAACAAAATCTGCGCACTCACTTTTCAATGGGATGTACCGTGCATCTGCGGGAATAATATCGCTACGATAAGGACTCAGGTCTAATCCTATTACCCTCCTCTTCAAGTCATTTGCTACATCAATTGTAGTTCCACTACCACACATGGGGTCAACTATTAAATCGTTCTCACGGGTATATCTTTGAAGCAAATTCCATACAATATATGAAGGTGTTGCTCCGGGATAATTTTGGTCCCCTTGCATTCTATCGCCATAATGCTGTGAAGGAAAATCCCAAAGCGTAGTTGTTTGTAAAACTAATTCATACTTTTTCATACCGGGATATCTTTTACAACAAAACAACTAAATTTGAATTAATACTTTTGTAAAACTATTGTAATATGGTATTATTATACCCAAACTGTCAGGTGGGCTTGGGTAATTATAAAAGAGATATGCAAACATCGGAGAACTTAAAAATGACAAACACGGCAAAAAATATAACGGTTGCAATATGCCTTACTATCCTTTTCACCTCATTTTATTCAGCATACTCACAGTGGACTTGGACTCCACAAACTGGAAGATTTATAAATATCAAAAGAATGCCAAAAGAAACACCTCAATTGCAGATTGAGTATGCAAGAAGTTTATATCTACAAGGCTCATACAAAAAAGCACTGGAAGAAACCGATAAATTCATACAGTTTTACGGGCAAGACCCACTTGCCGACGAAAACTTATTTCTACGAGGTGAAATCAAAATGGCTATGGGAAAATTATTAGATGCTTCCAGAGAATTTCAAAAATTAGTTTCTAATTATCCCGGGTCTAAACTATATCAGGACGCAATTAGAAAGATGTTTGAAATTGGCGACAAACTTTACGAGAAGGGTATAAAAAAACGGAGCAAATTTTTCTCTTTTCTTAAAAACAAACCATTAAAACAAGCCATTGAAGTTTACAGTGGAGTGGTTAGTAATCAGCCATTCATGCCAGGCTCAGCAGAAGCACAATATAAGATTGGTCTTTGTCACCAAGCGAGGAAAGAATACATAGAAGCTGCATACGAATATAAAAAAGTAATAGAAAATTATCCTCACTCTGAGTGGGTAGATGATGCAAGATACAGCCTTGCAAAATGCTACTATGAAACATCTTCCCCACCCGAATATGACCAAAGTAAATCAGAACTTGCTATCGAGGCTATCGACGATTTCCTCAGAAATCACTCTGAAGATTCAAGATGTGATGAATTGAAGAGCCTAAGAGCAGAACTCAGAGAAAAAATCGCAGAACAAAAATTTGTTATTGCTCAATTCTATGAAAGAAAGAGAGAGTTTAATTCTGCTCGAATATACTATCAACTCATAACTGATAAATATCAAGATACATCATGGGCAGAAAAGGCAAAAACTTGGTTAGAAAATAACCCAATCAAAATAAGTGAAACAAGACAAGAATTCGAGGAATTTATAAAGAAATAGCCTATGTTACTTATGTGTGCAAAAAAGACAAATCTTACAAGAAAAATAAGATTTTCTTGCCTTTTATTACTTCTATTAATACCACCAGCAATATCAGGTTGCGCATATACGACTAAACTTTCATTAGACCCTAAATATCAAACAGTAGCAGTAGCAGGATTCTACAACAAGTCGTCAGAGTACGATTTTCAGGCGCCACTAACAAATGCTCTTATTAGGAAATTCATTACTGACGGTAGACTCAAAGTAGTCAGACCTGAAGAAGCGGATTTATTAATAGAGGGGGTAATTCTCGATTACCAAAGGAAAGGGCTTACCTACGATGTTAGAGATGAAACGATTCAGTTCCTTATCGTCGTCACTGCCGGAGTTAGAGTCACAGACCAAAAAACGGGAAAAATACTGTGGCAAGACGAGTTAATGGCAGGTGAAAGCACTTTCTTCTCAAGAGCAGCAGGCCAAACATCCGACAGACTAAGGGGGAACGTAGAAGCATATTTATTGCCTGTTCGCTCTTTCCCAAGTGACGAAGAAAATCGAGCAGTTTCTGAAGCCATCGAACAACTTGCTTCTGATATATTCTACCGAACCGTAGAGCCTTGGTAACCTTCACTTAATTTTATAATCTATTATGAGAATTACTGAATTTCAAGAATTGCTAAAGAAAAACAAGGAAATCCCTCAATGTCTTCTATTTTGCCCTTCTCTATCATCTAAAAAGGTTTCTTTTGAACCTTTCTTAGTAGACCAAACAATCCAAAT
>CAZZMK010000160.1:0-4461 GCA_964655185.1 uncultured Nitrospirales bacterium
AACTAACAAAAACAATTATTATCGGTAAGAAGGAGAATTTGTATTTATTAGGGAAGTAAGTGGTGAGATTTATCTCTTCAGTATGCCACCTCGCTGTTGACTCAATTTTATACCTTGGAGCATCATCTTAAGTTCCTCAGGATTATCCGACGCTACCATCGCATCCTCTTCCTTCACCAGTTTCCGCTTCACTAAATCCTCCAGACTCATATTAAATGTTTGCATACCTTCTTCTACACCGTTAATGATGGCGATGGGGATTTGTTTGAGATTGTTCTCTCGAATAAGTTGTGCTATTGCAGGATTATTAATCATAACCTCCACCGCAGGCACACGCCCACGCCCATCCGCAGATGGGAGTAACCTTTGTGAAACGCATGCCTTCAACTGCAATGCAATCTGAGAACGGACTTGGTCATGCATATTAGAAGGAAACATATCGAGAATTCGGTCAATGCTCGTCATAGCATTTGTTGTGTGCAATGTAGTGAATACAAGATGTCCTGTTTCAGATGCAGATAATGCCGCCTGGAATGTCTCTGCATCTCTCATCTCACCTATAAGTATTACATCCGGGTCCTCACGCATCGCCGCCCGCAATGCAACATGAAAATCTCGCGTGTCTATATATACCTCTCGCTGATTTACTATACTTTTCTTGTTAGTGTGAAGATATTCAATAGGGTCTTCAAGAGTTATTATATGCAGACGCTTTCGCTCATTTATATAATCTATGATGGAAGCAAGTGTTGTTGACTTACCACTGCCTGTGGTTCCTGTGATTAACACAAGGCCTCTCGGGAAATTTGCAATCTTTTCCATTACAGGTGGGAGATTCAGCGAGGCAAAGTCGAGTATTTTCCCCTTGACATGCCTCATCACAATGCTTATGGAGCCCCTCTGTCTCATTAAGTTCACACGGAACCTACCCAGCCCAGATACACTGTACGCAAGGTCGAAATCCCCTGTCTCAAAGAATTTTTCTTTTTGAGCCGGCGTTAACATTTGTTCTGCAAATGCAAGTGTGTCAGCAGGTGCAAGCGGTTCCGCTTGAATAAATCTAATCTCGCCATCTATTCTCACTGCTGGCGGGCTACCAACTGTAAGATGAACGTCTGATGCACCTACCTTTACCGCATAACCTAAAATTTTTAATAATTCCGGCATATATTCCTCCTCTCCGACAAACTTATAAGTTGGTGTGTATGATGAGTTCTATCCCTTCCACAAGTTAGGTTTTGAAGGATAAGTACTATATCCTTTTATAATTTTACCAAAAGTATTGAGCGAAATGTATAAAATCCAAAGGAAGAAATAATTATAAATATTGTGAAGATGATACGAGCCATTATAAATAGCCAGTGTTAAATTGGTTTCATACCAATTTTTGATATAATTTTATGCATGATAGGAGCGTTATTAAATTGTATTTTGCGATTTAGAGGAGAGAGGGGGAGGTTAGGTTTTTCTGTTTTATTGGAACCATAATGGCCTCAACAACTACAAATAGGAGAGAATAATTATGCTGCAAAGGGTAGAAAACATAGGAGTAATAGGGAATTTCCTGCCTCGGCAATGTGGTATCGCTACCTTTACCACTGACCTTGTAAGAAGCATTAACGCAAACATAAAAGGGGTTAATTGCTTTGCGGTTGCTATGAACGATGTGCCAGAAGGATATGATTATCCATCTGAGGTTAGATTTGAGGTAAATCAGAATGAGTTGAGGGAATACATCGTTGCAAGTGAGTTTCTGAATATCAGTGGCGTTAATGTAGTGTGTCTACAACATGAGTATGGTATTTTTGGTGGCGAGTATGGTAATTACATCGTGCAATTAATTAAAAGATTATCGATGCCTGTGGTTACTACCCTCCATACTATCTTGCAGAATCCGGCACCAGGACAAAAAAGAGTGTTGATTGACATTATAAATTCTTCTACCCAAGTTGTGGTAATGTCTGAAATGGCTATTAGATTTTTAACCGATATATATAACGTTCCCAAGGAGAAGATAACATTAATACATCACGGCATCCCTGATATTCCGTTTATAGACCCAAACTTCTTCAAAGATAAATTTGGTGTAGAAGGTAAAAAAGTATTACTTACCTTTGGCTTATTATCTAAGAACAAGGGTATAGAAACTGTAATTCGGGCTTTGCCAAAGGTTTTAGAAAAGCATCCTGATGTGGTATACATCGTATTAGGTGCTACTCATCCTCATGTTAAAAGGGCAGAAGGTGAAAGTTATAGATATTCTCTCGTTCAGATGGTTAAAAGATTAGGTTTAGAAGAGAATGTTATATTTTTTGATAGGTTTGTGGACCTAAGCGAACTAATAGAGTTTCTATCCTGTTGCGATATCTATGTAGTGCCATATCTTTCAGAGGCACAAATAGTTTCAGGTACTCTCATCTATGCAATGGGTGCAGGAAAAGCAATAATATCAACGCCATTCTGGTATGCAAAAGAAATGCTTCGGGACAATAGAGGAATTTTGTGTGATTTTGGCAACTCAGAACAATTTGCAGATGCAATTATACGCCTACTTGATGATGAACTCGAACGGAACACTATAAGAAAAAATGCATACCAATTCTCCCGCAATGCGGTATGGTCTAAAGTTGCTACAGATTATGTATCACTCTTCAATGAAGTTTTTGAAAGGTTTTATAAAGAACCAAGAATTCCTTTCAGCCTATCCTCTAAGAAAGAAGCAAGTTTGAAACTTCCAGATATAAACCTAAAGCATCTTCTGACCTTAACCGATGACACGGGTATAATTCAACACGCTACTTACAATGTTCCTAACCCCGCCTTCGGGTATTGTACCGATGACAATGCCCGGGCACTAACAGCAATTGTGTCTCTCTATGAATTGATATCTCAGACTAATGTGTTAGATAAACTTCAGACCAGATACCTTTCCTTCCTCTCATATGCTTTCAACCTCGAAAAAGGAAAATTTAGGAACTTTATGTCTTATGATAGAAAATGGACAGAGGAAGTAGGTTCAGAAGATTGTCAAGGGAGGGCTATTTGGAGTTTAGGTTACACATCTTTCTTATCAAAAGACCCAAACAAGGCAAACTTTGCTATTACCATATTTAACCAGGCGTTACCTCAAGCACTTGAGTTAAACCATCCTCGCTCTATTGCGTTAGCAATGTTAGGAGTTAAGGCTTATTTACTGCGATTTACTGGGGATACCTTTGCTAAAAGAGGTTTTGAACGACTAACAGAGAAATTGGTAGGCTATTTTTCCAAAATTACCTCTGAAGACTGGCTGTGGTTTGAGGATGTTGTTACATACGAAAATGCCCGTATTCCACACGCCTTACTTTTAGCAGGTGAATGGTCTAATAGGAAAGACTTAATAGACCTCGGCATAAAAATATTGGATTGGCTTATTCACCATCAGGTTAAAGATGGATATTTCTCTCCAATAGGTAATAAAGGTTTCTTTGTAAAAGGTCAAGAAAAGGCAAGGTTTGACCAACAACCAATCGAGGCCCACGCTATGATAGATGCGTGCCTCGTTGCTTCAAAACTTACTAATAATCAATTTTACTATACTGTGGCTCAAAAAGCATTTAACTGGTTCTTAGGTGAAAATGATTGCTCAATAGTGTTATATGATGACTCCACAGGCGGTTGTCAAGACGGCTTAACACCTCACGGCGCTAATCTTAATCAAGGTGCGGAGTCAACATTAGCCTGGTTGTTATCGCTTATATCGATGAATGCTTATATTACAGAACAAGATAAACTACTTTTAATAGGAGGATAAAGGTATTTAGGAGAAGTAACATGGGTGTAGTTGTAGAAAGATTGCCAGTAAGGCTCGACCCTAACCCAAAAAGAGTCCTAATTAGACCTTTTATTCCCCATTCTCAGCGTCATATTGAACATATCATAAGTAGACTACTTGGCTTAGAGGAGAAGGAAGTTGAACAACTTTTCGCAGAGGTTATGCAAAAATTCGCATACCGCCACAAAAATATAACTCGTCTGTTTTTGAAACACTTCGATATTGTAAAATCCTATATACCCTCCGACAAAAAATTCTCAGAGACACGGAAATTATTAATTGGGGCATACTTCACACACGAATATTCCCTCGAATCCACAGGAATGCTAAACCCATCTATTGTATTACACCCCAATCAAGACAAGTTGGAAGAAGGATTAACCCGCATAATTCTCAGTTTGAGAGCCATTGGTGAAGGACATGTATCATCTGTGGTATTTAGAGAAGGATACATTGATAGAAATTACAATATTCATATAGTAGAACCTACGCCATTTGTAGAGGAACCAGATAGAATCCCCAATCCTTATTATGATAAGGCTCTATTCAAGAAAAAACTCTTTGAACTGGATGGGTTAAATGATATAAGCAATACCATTTTGGAAAATCTGCCTGCACATTTTTCTCTTGAAGATTTGGAAAAAGCC
>CAZZMK010000161.1:0-17672 GCA_964655185.1 uncultured Nitrospirales bacterium
GAAACAGTAGCAAAAATACCCATTTCCAATATTTGTTCTCCAACACAAGAAGAGTTAAACTCGATAAAATCTGCTTTAGACAATGCAAAGAATTCTCTCCAGCCAGAAGAAAAAGAACTTATATCTCAAATTGAAAAATTAGTTGAAGAAAAAATGGAAGAACTTCACAAAATCCTCTCTTCAGAAAAACCTGTATTCCTCTTAGTCCGTGACGAAGACTGGAAATGGATTCTAGCATATAAGCCTGAACTAGCAAACAAAGTAACTCTAATAACTACAAGAGTTGAAATAAAGAAAAATTTACAATTGTTTGCGAATTTCCACCCCACTTTACAACAGACTTCTTCTCTCCACAAATTGCTTCTACTGGGTAATAAAAATGCGATAAACGCAATTAATTCTGTTCCCCTAAATTCTTCTAAAGATTAGTCGGATTCTGCCGATAATATATTAGGAAAATTTTTACAAGGAAGTAGCACATGGGCGCTGAGAGTTTAATGAGTGGTTATCTTTCTTCCCTTTTGGGTCCTGGGATAACCGCTACGAGGCAATTCAATCCTCTACCCAACTTGCTCACAGGGGCAAATCAAAAAACAGGCGAAGCAAAACAAAGTGCTGAAAAATCTACCCCAAATCATATCATTGCTTCTGAGAAAGCCTGTGAAGGCTTAGAACCAAAACCAAATACATATACCGAAGATGTTTCCCTTGCTGAAAAGATTAACGAGATTCTATCGCTACTCGGCAAAAAAGTAGATAGCAAAGAGTATCAGCAACTCGAATTTAATTTTTCATATACCTCCAGTGAAGATATATTTTTCAAATTTGTTCGGAGCACTGCAGACCAAGCGGGCAAATTATCCTCAACACAATCAGAAACATTCTTGCAGATTCGTCAGAAGATAGCAGTTCAGTTCAAAATTGGCGGTAGTATAGAAACTGAATCACTAATAGGCTTTCAAAAGGCAAGTGAGGCCCTTTCAAAGTTCGGTGATACTTTCAACAAATTACTACAAATAACCAATAACCTACTTGGAAGTGGGAATTTTCAAGATTTAAATGAATTCTTACAACAATTAAGCGGTATATTCAAGAATATTGAAGACAATGAAAAATTTAAAGAGTTTATAGATAAATTCTTGAACCAATGGATGGAAAAACTAATCCCAGGTTTTCAAAATGGTAATGCTGATAGTCAAAACTTATCAATAAATAGTGTCAATGCTTCGAGAATATCCTTCAGTTTCCAAATGGAATTTAAGTTTGAGATGAGTCTCGAGATTCAACTCGCTGTACAGAGATTAGACCAACAACAAGACCCAATAGTAGTAGACCTTGATGGTGACGGCATAGAACTTACATCTGTTGAGGACGGAGTTCATTTCGACATAACAGGCACAGGGAAGCCCGTGCAAACTGCATGGATTAAAGGTGGCGATGCTTTTCTTGCCAGAGATATAAATGGGAATGGGAAAATCGATAGTGGTTTGGAACTGTTTGGAGACCAATGGGGCGCTAAAAATGGCTTTGAGGAATTGAAAAAACTCGATTCAAATAATGATGGCTTCATCGGTCCCGAGGATAAATACTATCAACAACTCATCCTCTGGCGAGATAACGGTGACGGGGTAAGCACTTCAGACGAACTGCTAACCTTACAGCAGGCAGGAATAGAAAGAATTGCTCTGAACTATAAAAATACAAAAATTGTAACCGATACGAACAACATAATCACCCAAAAATCATTCTTTATCAAAAAAGACAACACAGTAGGTAGAGTCGCAGATGTCCTTTTAAACTACAAAGCATAAGATTATCTCCTCTACAAAGGTAATTCATTCCAAAAAATTCCCCCATATTTAGCGACATTGAAACTTTTTTACCCTTTCAAAATTCTTATAATGTTGTGAGAGATAAATCTTAACATCGCTCAAAAAGTAAAGGTTACTAATATGAAAACTTGCCATCTTTATTCTCTGTTTCTATTCACTTCCATACTTCTAATTTTTTCTTGCCTACAGATATTTGCTGAAAGTGAGAACGAGTTTATTATCGTGGATAGAGGCAAACCTACCGCAACAATAGTAGTTTCATCTAGCCCTACTCCATCTGCGGTTCTTTCTGCGTTAGAACTTCAATACCACATACTCAGGATTACAGGTGCAGAACTACCTATCAAAGACGATAGCAAGCCAATATCAGGAAGAAAGATTCTTGTCGGAGACAATAAATTTTCCGCCGAACTTGGATTTATTGGGAAAAATCTCCCATCTCAGGAATACATTATCGCCTTTCGACCAAAAACTATAGTACTGATAGGCAAAGACTGGGAAAATACAGAAGCGAATCGTCACGAACTTGGCAGACCTATGAGTTGCGGAAGCACTCTCGAAGATACCCGTCAAAAAATTGATTATTGGGCAACGGTGGGTATGCCTGAGCGAGGTAAATATGAAATTGAACTCCCCGGCGTATACGATGACCAAGGCACCTGCTATGCAACCTATCACTTTCTAGAACATTTTTGTGGAGTCCGCTGGTATGGTCCAAGTAGAACAAGCATCATCATTCCTAAGACAAAAACCCTTATAGTAAAAGGGACAGACATTCGCCGTGCACCTGCACTCAAATATAGAGATGCCTTATGGTCAGGTTTTTGGCCCTTTATGCAGAAGCAATGGGGACCAGTCACGCGTGAAGAAGTATATCTTTTCTGGCGTAGACTTAAATTAGGCGGAGAAAAATGGGCTGGTAACCATACATTCCACAAACAAACCTTGGAAAATACCTTCTTCGAACCTGAATATCAGGCAAAAGGTGTCAAAAATACAACTCAACTTTGCTATTCCAGTCCCGTACTGGTGGAAAAAGTGGTGCAGATTGCACAAGATTTCTTCGACGGCAAGAATAATGTACCATACGGCTGGAAAGCAGTAGGTAATTACTTTGCCATTGTTCCTGATGACAATTTGAAGTTTTGCCAATGCGACCGATGCCAAGAATTATTACGCTCAGGCAGGAAAATGCGGACAGGACAATTCAGTAGTGGAGAAGCGAGCAACTACATCTTCTCATTCATAAATGCGGTGGCTAAAGAACTACATAAAACTCATCCAGATAAGTACATTACTGCACTTGCCTACTGGGTATATGCTCTCCCGCCCGAATTTGATATAGAACCGAATGTATCAGTTGCGCCATGTTTGCACACCTGCTACTACGCTATACACAAAGAAATGTACGAGAACGATATGATGCTATACCACGAATGGCTAAAAAAATGTAAAGCCCCAATCTTCCTCTGGAATTACTACCACCATCCGATGGAAGCAGGGCTTATCGGCGGATTTAAATGTTTCCCGAACATTATGGTGCACAAAACCGCAGACATTATGCGAAAATTCATTAATGATAGCGTGAGAGGCATATTTATCTGCGGAGAACAAGACATGCTCGAAGGATATGTCATTGCAAAAATTTGGGATGACCCCTCTATTGATGTTGATGCTCTTTTAGACGAATTTTTTACGCTATACTTTGGTTCTGCAAGCGAACCAATGAAACAATTCTACCTTACAATAGAAAAAATCGCCTGCGACCCTAACAATTACCCTGAACCTTACTATAAGAAAAATGGTATCGACTGGAAAAATGTTGCGTGGACAACGCTCGGAACCGAACAACGAATGGAAACGCTCGGCTCATACATAGCGGAAGCAGAACAACTCGCATCCACCCCTGAAGAAAAACTCCACGTGTACCAATGGCGACAAGCCCTTTGGGAATGGATGTGCCAGGGTAGACAGGAATACTTGAAATCAAACCCCAAAAACTAAAACCACATCCAATATCAATATCAAAAATCCACCATCTAAAAAATTAGACAAGTAAACTCTAACCTCTATTCACTATCGAAGAAAATATTTTAGTGCTTAAATTTTATATAATTTCTAAGAAGAAAATGTATCGATAAAGGCAGGCCTATGGCGATAGAAGCAGTGGCTTATGCAAGAGCAGGATTAGTTGGAAATCCATCTGATGGTTATTTTGGAAAAACCATTAGTGTGATTATAAGAAATTTTCATGCCAAAGTAAGCCTTTATGAAAGCCAATATTTGGAAATAATCCCAAGTTTTCAAGACCAATCAAAGTACGAGTCGATTGAAGCCCTTGTAGATGATGTTAATTTAAACGGCTACTATGGTGGCATAAGGCTCATGAAGGCTACAATTTATAAGTTCTATCAATATTGTAAAAAGAACAACATCACACTCCCACAGAAAAACTTTTCAATCCGCTATCGTTCTACTATTCCGCGAAGATTAGGCTTAGCAGGCTCCAGTGCATTGGTTACAGCCACAATGAAATGTCTTATGGAGTTTTATGAAGTAGAAATACCAAAACCCATTTTACCTAATATCATCCTGAGCGTAGAAACGGAGGAATTGGGGATTTTTGCAGGACTCCAAGACAGAGTTATCCAAGTTTACGAGGGCTGTGTATTCATGGACTTTAACAAAAAACTTATGGAAACCCAGGGCTACGGTTATTACGAGGAGATACCGACAAACTTACTTCCCAAACTTTTCATAGCGTACCGCAAGGACCTTTCGGAAGGCTCCGAAGTATTTCATAACAATGTGCGCGAAAGGTGGTTGGCGGGAGACCCAGAAATACACAAGGCAATGCAAGATTTTGCTGAGTATGCACAAATAGCCCGAGACCTACTATGGGCGGGTAAGGGCGAGGAAATAGGACCGTGGATGGACAAGAACTTCGACAGAAGGCGTTCGATATACAATCTCAATCCTAAACATGTAAGGTTGGTTGAAGTAGCGAGAAGCGTAGGGGCAAATGCTCAATTTACAGGTTCAGGCGGGGCTATAGTAGGGATATACAAAAACGACGAGATGTTTGAAAACCTTGTAAAAGTTATGGAAAAAGAAGGGGCTGTTGTTCTAAAACCCAAAATCGACCCAGACGAAGAAATCCAATCCTCCTAAAAGGGAATTCCTATCGTGGGAAAACTTTATATAATCGGAACACCTATCGGAAGCATCGAAGACATAACTTATAGAGCAGTAAAAACTCTAAGCGAAATACAACTTCTACTATGTGAAGATACCCGCGTAACAAGGAAACTGTATAGCCATTTCAATATCCCCTTCCCAAATAAAGTACTAACATATATAGAACCGCGTGAAGAAAAAGTAATTCCCCAGGTTCTTAAAGAACTCGAAAAAGGCACCATTGTAGGACTATGCTCCGATAGCGGAATGCCTTGTGTAAGCGACCCAGGATATAAACTCATTTGCGAGGTATTAAATAATGGCTATGAGATTGAAGTTATACCAGGGTGCAGTGCAGTCGATACTGCTCTAATTTTATCTGGATTACCCACATCATCCTTTACATTCAAAGGTTTTCCTCCAAGAAAAGAAGGGGAATGCAAAGCATCCCTACTTCAAGAAAAAGAACTCCCGCATACTCTAATCTTCTTCGAATCGCCTTATCGAGTATCCCGCTTCTTATCTATTGCACTCGAGGTATTAGGTAATAGAAAATGTGCTGTATGCTTTGAAATGACAAAAAAATTCGAGCGGATTCACCGTGGTTACATCTCAGAAGTTTTAGAAAAATTAAAATCTGACCCATTAAAAGGCGAAGTTACAGTAGTCATTGCTGGTAATCATCCGAAGTTTATAATGCCTACCTAATCTAATTCGTCACTTGGTGGTTGGATTCTAACATTAATAGCCTGCGGAACTATCTCAAATGTAGCAGGTAGATAGCCCGGCACCTCACCATCTACATCCAACAATACCTCCCCCGCTTTATGTGCAGGATATGCCATAACCTTTTGTGCACGGAATACCCTTATCTTCGGATGATTAAGATGTGTTCCTGAATAAACCTTGCTCACATTCATAAGTAGTTCAAGTGTGGTAATACCTGGAATTACAATAACATCAAACCACCCATCATTAATTTGAGAGTTTGGAGAAATATGCATTCCACTTCCGAAATATTGTCCATTACAGACCGCAACTGTCTTTATCTCCAACACATCATCAAACTGGTTATCAATCTTCAGCCTTACTGGTTTATTCTTATATGTAAGTAAAGCCTGGAGCATCCCGAGGAAGAAAGCCACTTTGCCGTTATATTGTTTCAATCGTAGATAACTGTTCACAGCCCTATCCGTGGCACCACTTAATCCGAAACTTGCTATGTTGACAAAATACCTGGTAGTTTCCTCACCATTGAAGTTCAGAAACCTCAATTTACCTAAGTCCAGTGGGAATACAGAGGTATTAGCCAAATGCTCAATCTGTTCATCAATCTCCTGAGGCCACTTAAGTGTTTTTGCAAAATCTCTGCCTGTACCTGTACTGATGATAGCAAAAACTGATTCAGGGTTTATTAATCGTTCATCCATAAAGAAACCATTCACCACCTCATTAATAGTTCCATCTCCACCCACTGCTATAATTTGCTCATATCCATCCAACAAAGCCCGCCTTGCAAGTTCTATCCCATCACCCGGCTTCTCGGTGAAACTCACCTTCACAGGTCCTATTGCCTGATGAAGTTTCTTTTCAATATCGGGCCAAAGTTTTCCTGTCATATTGCCCCACGCACGTGGATTCACCACAACATAAGTTCGTGCCCAGGATACGAATTTTATCTTTACCGCTTTTCTTTCCCGTTCCTTCCAATTATCATCCCTTGCCAATTCGTGCGACATTAAATCAGTTATCTTTCGGATTGCTGACTCACCTGGCTCACCTAAATTACCTATGTTCGTCCTTCTAAACAGCACATCACTTAAATGGACTGCCATTTCATTTCGCACTGCATATACTATCTGTGCTCCTATCTCCTTCCTTGAATCACAAATTGGTTCTGCAAGAATTGGGTCCTGTTTCGCAAGTGCAATAACCTCATCTATTTCAGTGCCATAATAGTAAACAAGGTTCTTCACAACCTCCGGTGGAAAATCTGGATATTGTTCAATCTTTGATTCTATAAACTCACTCAATCTCTCTATTTCTCCCCCTACAACAGGTGTAGTATCGGTGGTACATTGTGGCGCGGTATGTCCTAACTTCTCGAAAACTTTATCAACAACTCGCTCCGCAAGGTGGCGTGAAGTAGTCCACTTACCACCTACCGCAGTTATCAAACCTAAACAGCCATCTTGCTCATGGTCAAAAATCTCCGCAGACCTACTGGCATTATACGAATTAAATTCCTCATCCGTCTCAGTAGGGTCTTTCTCAACAATAGGCCTCAACCCTCCGTAGAAAAATACAACATCACCCCGTTTAACTTTAGCGTTCCCAGGAAAGCCATTATTAACAACGGACAAAAACTCAACTAATTCTTTTTCCGACACATGCACATCATCGGGACTCCCCTGATAAACAGTATCCGTAGTACCTAACAACGAATATCCAAGCCAGGGAAGAACAAAGAAATGTGTACCCTTGCCAGGTACCGCAATTGCGTATTTATGTGTTAGTGGTTTAGTCAAAACATGTATGCCCTTTGACCTTATTATCTTCCGTTCGGGCTCCTTCCCCGTGGCAAGTGCAATTAACTGGTCAGCCCACGGACCCGTAGCGTTAACTACTACCTTTCCCTTTACCTGAATTTCAACGCCATCCTCCAGATTTTTAACAATCACCCCGTTAATCTTATTACCATCACGAAGGAACTCTACAACCTCTGCATAGTTTAATACCACTGCCCCCCGCATCATAGCCTGTTTTAGACAAGCCCAACTTAATCTCTCAGGTGAGAACATCTGATAGTCGTGAAATAATAAAGCCTCCTTAAAATTTTCTGTGTTTAGCGTAGGCTCCTCTTCACTTATCTGATTCAAACTTATCTTTTTATGAGCAGGAATAAATTTTTCCGGGTCAGTGAGTTTATTCCTATCATAGGAAAGCCAGTCATAGGCCCTCAGTCCAAGTGAATAGAGCAATCTTTCTCTAAACTTT
The DNA here is from genome assembly GCA_964655185.1 of uncultured Nitrospirales bacterium. GTDB lineage: Bacteria > Hydrogenedentota > Hydrogenedentia > Hydrogenedentales > Hydrogenedentaceae > Hydrogenedens. The sequence continues at coordinate 8,007 of CAZZMK010000161.1, forward strand.
TTTCCCCCACCCAAAGGGAGCAAAAACGGCAAAGAATGAACTGTATGAGGAGCAATTTGTGACCAAATCCGCCTCTCACGCAACGATTCCCGCACCAAACCAATTTCAAGGTTCATCAAGTACCTCAACCCACCGTGAATTAGTTTGGATGAGGCGCCACTTGTGGCACTTGCAAAATCCCTCCGCTCAAATAATGCTACCTTCAACCCCCGTAATACAGCATCCCTCGCTACGCACACACCAACTATCCCCCCTCCTATCACTATGAGGTCAAATTCTTCAGACCCGAGCCTCTCCCACATATTGCTTCTGGCGAAAGTAGTCATACTAATACCTCTATATACCTATTTTTTAAGATTAGCAAATTCTGATTCCTTATTGGAAGAAGCAAATACCCAACACGCAGAGCGATGATTTTCCCCAACTTCTATCAAACTCGGAACATCCGCCCTGCACTTATCTGTAGCAAATGGACAACGCGGATGAAATACACAGCCTTGCGGGGGGTTTATGGGACTTGGTGGTTCTCCTTTTACTCCTAATGCCTGCACATACGCACCTGGCTCTGGCTTAGGTATAGCACTCAACAATGCTCGGGTATATGGATGATTAGGATTTTCAAACAATTTCTCTGCAGGTGCTTCTTCAACTATCTTACCCAAATACATTACAATCACTCTATCAGAAATATGCCTGACCACGCTCAAATCATGAGATATAAATAGGTAAGTAAGGTTTAACTGTTTCTGAAGGTCCATAAGTAGATTCAAAATCTGAGCCTGAACAGATACATCTAAGGCAGATACAGGCTCATCAGCAACTATAAAAGATGGATGAACCGCAAGTGCTCTCGCTATTCCAATTCGCTGTCTTTGTCCACCACTAAACTCGTGAGGATACCGATACATAGAATCAGAAGTTAAGCCCACCATCTCGAGAAGTTGTTCTACCATCTTGGGGATTTCATTTTTAGGCACAATCTTGTGCACATAAAGAACCTCCGCAATCATCGAATATACTGTCATTCGCGGATTCAATGAACTATATGGGTCTTGAAATATCATTTGTATCTTTCTACGGTACGGCAAAAACTCCTTATTGCTAAGTTTAGTAATATCTTCCCCATCAAAGTAAATCGACCCGCTCGTCGGCTCGATAAGTTTTACCAGAAGTCTTGCAACCGTAGTCTTACCACTACCACTCTCCCCAACCAATCCAACAGTCTCACCTTTGTACACTTCAAAACTAACTCCGTCAACTGCCCTGACAAACCCCTTAGGCTTAGAAAATATCCCACCGCCAACAGGATAATATTTAGTGAGATTCTCTACTTTAAGGTAAGGTTCTCCATTCATCTTTTGCTTATCCCTTCAATTTTATTCTTGTCAATATAGAGCCAGCAAGCATTGCCCCCTTCTTCCGAGGTAAACACCCAAGGAGGTTCTTCCTCTTTGCATATATCCATAACATACGGGCACCTTGGATGAAACCTACATCCCTTAGGCGGTTCAGTGGCTGAAGGAACAGAGCCAGGTATAGTTTTCAACTGTCTTTTCCCACCCGACCTTGCAGGAAGTGAATCAAACAACGCCTTAGTATAAGGATGTGTCGGGGAATTATAGATAGTTTTTGCCTTCCCTTCTTCAACCTTAACACCTGCATATAAAACTACTATTCTATCCGCAATTTGAGCCACCACGCTCAAATCGTGCGAAATCAACAATATGCTCATATTTTTCTCTTGTTTAATCCTTGCAAGCAGCCTTAGAATCTCCGCTTGTATAGTAACATCGAGCGAGGTAGTAGGTTCATCTGCAATTAACAATTTCGGCTCACACCCAATAGCCATTGCTATCATAATCCTTTGCACCAATCCGCCTGACAATTCATAAGGATATTGTCTTAATCTGAGTTTCGGCTCAGTAATCCCAATCCATTCCATCACCTGTACAATTTTCTCAAAAGCCTCCTCTTTACTCAATCCAAAGTGGAGGTTCATAACATCCGCCATTTGGTCTCCAACTCGGAACACAGGATTGAGTGAACTCATAGGTTCCTGAAACACCATCGCTATTTGTCTACCTCGTATTCTCCGCATCTCCTCATCAGACAAAGTAGTTAAATCTTTCCCTTCAAACTTAACCGTTCCGGAGAGGTGAGATACTGACGGGGAGTGAATCAATCTTAAAATAGAAAGGGCGGTAACACTCTTACCACATCCACTTTCTCCAACCAATGCAACTGCTTCGCCCCGTCTAATATTAAAACTCACTCCATCTACTGCATAGGCGGTCCCGAACAAAGTAGAAAAGTGCACCTTAAGATTCTCCACCTCAAGAAGAATATCTTTATTAACACCTTTATTCATTACTGAGTTCCTCTCAACCGCGGGTCCATAGCATCTCTCAGTCCCTCACCTACGAGGTTAAAAGCAGTAACCGTGATGAATATAGCCAATCCTGGAAATAGCACCAACCACCAAGCAAAGTCCACATACCCTTGAGATTGCTTCAATAACTCTCCCCAACTCGGCGTCGGTGGAGGTACACCAAAGCCCAAAAAACTCAAACCACTCTCCATCAGGATAGCACCTGCAAGCCCAAAAGTTGCGCTCACATACACCGGACCCAACGCATTTGGAAGTATATGCCTAAACATCGTCCGTACATTGCTAAACCCAAGCACTTTAGCGGACAATACATACTCTAATTCTCGTTGCCGTAGAAATTCACCTCTAACCAGTCTTGCTACCCCGGGCCAACTTGTTAAGCCTATAACCACCATAATAGTCCATATACTTGGAGGCAAAAACGCCATAACTGTAATTATCAAAAAGAAAGTAGGTATTACCAGCATAAGTTCTATTAATCTCAAAACCGCCGAGTCCACCCAAGACCCGAAAAAGCCTGCAAGTGAACCCAAAATAACACCAATAAACACCGCTATGCCCACAGCAACAAAACCTACACTGAGCGATAACCTCGCACCCCATATCATTCTACTCAATACATCCCTACCTCGGTCATCTGTTCCCAACCAGTGCACCCTATTGGGAGGTTGAAGAGAATTTTCCAAATTCTGCCTAAGTGGTCCGAACGGTATAATCGGCTTAATACACCACTCGCCTTCTCTTGGCTCCCATTGGTCGAAGTTAGCATATAAATTCTCAGCCAACAAATCCGAATACTTTATCACATTTGGAAAAAGGTATATCCTCCCCCCCTTCTTCATAATCAAAGGCACATCATTGGCAATAAATGGAGCAAACAACGCCACCAAGCCAAAAAGTATTATTACAACCAAACCAAAAACAGCCATTTTGTTCTTACGAAACTCATGCCATACCATCCCCCAATAATTATGTTTTCTATTTTTTCTGATGTTTACCTTACCCAATTGCTTTACTCCAATCTTATTCTCGGGTCTATCAAAGCATATAAGATGTCATTTAAAATTAAACCAAACAAAGTCAAAAATGTAGATATGGTAAATATGCCCATAATCAACGGATAATCCCTTGATAGTACTGCCTCAAAGCCTAACCTGCCCATTCCAGGGATAGAGAATATTGTTTCTATAATCACGCTCCCACTGATTAGCCCAGGTAGTAATCCACCAAAAATAGTGACTATAGGTATAAGAGAATTCCTCATTGCATATTTGAAAATAACTACCTTCTCCGAGAATCCATAAGCGCGTGCAGTGCGAATGTAATCCTGACGGATAACATCTAACATACCCGTTCGCATATACCTCGACAAACCAGCAAGACCACCGTAAGTCATACAGAACAAAGGTAAAGCCATATGCCATATTCTATCCAAAAGCCATTTCCACCACGGATAAGTATATGCGTCTATGCTATTGATACCATTCACTGGAAACAAATTCCACCAATCTCCGCCACCAAAGAACATTATGAGCAACATCGCAACCCAAAAACTCGGAAGGCTATATAGTAGGAACAGTATTGCAGTTAATATCTGGTCAGTTAATGAGCGGGAACGAACTGCAGAATACGCTCCAATTGGAATTGCTATCAAATAAATGAGAAATGTCTCCAAAATAGTAAATTGGAGAGTAACGGGTAATGTCTCCCAAATCTTCTCCATCACTGGACGCTGGTCTTTAAAACTCTTGCCAAAATCAAGCGTGAATATCCGTCCCAACCACAAGAAATACTGAACTATTATCGGTTTATCCAAGCCATATAATGCTTTAGTTTGCTCAATTATCTTCTCTGTCTCGATGTTTGCACGCATTGCACCGCCTTCCCCACGGAGTTTGTATGCAACAGGACTACCCGGAGCAAGTTGAATCAAGGCAAATGTAATCAAACTTACCCCGATAAAAGTGGGTATAACCAATAACAATCTTTTCCCGATATACCTCAACATACCTGTACTATCTCAATTTTGTGAATAGACATACTTTTGTAGATTTTTAGGAACAAACCACTCACGCTCATACACACCAAATGGATATATTCTTATGCCGTGGACACGTTTATCCACTGCGAGTATTGCCTTCGGTGCAAACAAAAATGTATACGGCTGTTCATCATATACAATCTCTTGAAATCGTTTATATATTTGAATTCGCTCATTCCTATCAAAACAAATCCTACCTTTTTCTATCAATTCGTCTGCTTCTTTATTAACAAACCCTACAAAATTAGAACCTTTCTCTGCTTGGCTTGAGTGCCATACCTGGTATGGGTCAGGGTCAGGTGGCATTTGCCAGCCCATTAACACCGCATCAAAGTTGCGACTATCTACCCTTTCCAACAATGAAGCCCACTCTAACAATCTAATTTCCATAACTATCCCTGCACGAGCAAGGTCTTCCTGGTAAACAGTAAGTATCTTTTCTGCCACTGGATTACTATTTGTAGTCATCACCTCAAAGTAGAACTTCTCCCCATCCTTATCCCTCACCCCATCACCATCGGTATCACGCCAACCAGATTCATCTAACAATTTCTTTGCCTCCTCCGGTGCAAAAGGTATCCTCGCAAGTTGGTTATGGTACTCTGGTGTGCCTGGCATAAAAGGACTCTCTATTATCTCCGCCATCCCATAGTATATCCGCTCTACTATCTTCTCCCTGTTAAGCAACATCGTGAGAGCCTTACGAACTCGCTTGTCCTTAAATACATTTCTGCGCATATTCCAGCCTATGTAACTATAAGCAGGGCGCGGATAAATAAATATATTGAACTGAGAACGAAACTTCTCGGACTGTGCCCGCCTGAGCAAATCTTCAGGCCTAATTGCTAAAGCATCAAGTTCGCCCCGTCTCAACTTCAACAACGATGCATTGTCATCAAGGATAATCTGGTATATAATCTTGTCAAAATATGGGAGATTTTCTTTTTTACGCCAATAATTAGGGTTTCTACTCAATACGAGTTGCAACCCTGTTTGCCATTCTGTCAGCACATACGGACCCGAACCAATTGGTTTTCTATTATTAGGATGATTATTAAACTCTCCAACGCCATAAATGTGCTCTGGAATTATCTCCAATAAGCCGAGCATAACAGGATGCTGATAATATTGTTTCTTGCAGTAATACCTTACTGTATAATCATCTACAACCTCACATCTCTCAACATCAGTATAGTAATTCTTTAAATGCGGAGCATCCGTCTTCGGGTCCATTAACTTATCAAATGTAAACTTTACATCCTTTGCAGTAAGGGGGTGCCCATCCGAGAAAACAACATCATCCCGCAGATAAAAAGTATATACAAGATGGTCATCCGATACTTCCCATTTGTAAGCAACTCGTGGTATAAGTTCTAATGTTGCAGGGTCACGGTCCAACAAACTATCAAATATCCACGAATTTACAAGGGAAGAATAAGCATCCGTACTCGTGAGCGGATTCAAGTGAGGCATCTCTGCTGATAGTCTCATTATGAGCCAATCACCTTGCTCAGGCGAAACATCCGTTCCAAACTCATTTATGCCTATCCCAGAGACTATACTCTGCGCTCCCTGAACAAAAGCAGATTCAGAGTTAACACAAGACAAATGCGTTAACGCTATTAGTCCAACTATAACTATTTCGGTATAAATAAGTCTCATACGATTATATTTATCACAATTTTCAGAGAGATAATAATATATAATAAACATTAACTTATGCTAACTGAATAATCCAGGTAATAACTCAACGGTTTAAGGGGATTATAGTTGAATAGCAATCCCGTAGAAACCCCAATAAAACTCATTACTTTACCTTATATAATATTAAACAAAGATGAACTAAATAATTTTGATATCTCCAAAATTCCCTTCAATAACCCCCCATTATGGATTCGGACTCTAAATAATTCGTTTTGTGGAGTTGCCACAGAAATACACGATTTATCCCTACTATTGAAAAAAGCCTCTCTTAAATCACAGGACGATTATATACTAATCCAGAAAGGAATAAAAGGCAAAATATTTTATGCTATAGGTAAGCGGTATCGCCAAAAATATATACTCACAGATGTATTTAATGTGAAGTTCCTACCTGGATTTTACAGGGTTCCATATCAATACTGGAGCACATCTTTACCTATTCAGAAGGAGAATAAGTCTATTTCACAACTTTTTAATTCGATATCTGAATATGTCTCCCCGAAAAGCAAATGGCTCATTCTGGAACTTATCGAAACCTTAACAAAACTTCATATAGCATACATTTCAGCCATTGATGAGTTGGATATATCACTCGTTGAATTGCAAAAAGTCAAGCAAAAGATTATGAAAAGTGGAGAAAAAAAGTACACTGTATTCCTTACTTGGCTCCTATCGGCTGGGGGAAAAATTGAAGATATTAGCGGAGTAGATATCGCAACTAAAACTAAAGATGTTGAAAAAGTTCGCATTATATTAAAGCCTGGCGACGTAATAAAACATATCTCAGATATTCCATCGCGAGATAAAACAGGCTTCATCATTACAAAAGGCAAAAGTTTTTCTCAAGCATACTCACTCGCAAAAAGAATGATGAAAACTATACAAATAAAGACTAATAACCTAATACTCTAATCGAGCGAAGAAAGATACTCATTTAACTGGTCCATAAAAATTACTTTATATTTATAGCCTTGCTCGGTTAGAAAGAGTTGTCTTTTCAAAGCATAGTCCTGTTCCACAGTATCACGGGTAACGATGGAGTAGAAATGTGCTTGCTTCCCAGAACTTTTGGGTCTGAGTATCCTTCCAAGTCTCTGGGCTTCTTCTTGTCTTGACCCGAAAGTCCCAGAAACCTGGATAGCCACATTAGCATCAGGTAAGTCAATAGCAAAATTAGCCACCTTAGATACAATTAGCAACTTTATCTCCCCTCGCTTGAATTTCCCATATAACTCTTCGCGCTTCTTTACTGAAGTTTGTCCAGTAATTATCGGCGCACCTAAGACCCTTTGGAATACCTTTAATTGTTCGAGATACTGCCCAATAATAAGAATGTTGTCATCCTTATGAGCCTGCACCAATTGCTGACACACAGAAATTTTAATAGGATTCATTGAAGCAATCTGAAACTTAGCAGAGCGGGATGCCACTATGTATTTATACTTATCTTCATCCATCATAGGGATTCTCACTTCGGTACATACTGCCTCTGCTATCCAACCTTGTTTTTCTAATACTTTCCAAGGGATATCACACTTTTTGGGTCCTATTAGGCTAAAAACCTCATCCTCCCTACCATCCTCCCGAACAAGAGTAGCAGTTAAGCCTAATCTTCGCTTCGCCTGCAAATCTGCAGTTATCTTAAACACAGGAGCAGGAAGTAAATGAACTTCATCATAAATAATCAAGCCCCACACACCGTCTTCAAATAGTCTAAAGTGTAAGAATGGTCCATCTTTCGATTTGCGGTGTGTAAGTATTTGATATGTAGCAAGCGTAACAGGTTTTATTTCCTTCACCTCCCCACTATATTCGCCTATTAGGTCCTCCGTCAAAGTGGTTTTCTCAAGTAATTCTTGTTTCCATTGCCGAAGTGCTACGGTATTAGTTGTCAACACAAGCGTATGAGTCTGCAACTTATGCATAACGCCAATCCCAACAATAGTCTTACCAGCACCACAAGGCAATACAATCACACCGCTTCCACCTTTAACTGTGCCCCCTGCATAAAAAGCATCTACAGCGTCTTGTTGATACTTACGGAGCGCAAATGGTTTGCCATTCAGCAACTTGGTTCTCAAATCAAATTTTAACGGAGCACCCTCAACATACCCAGCAAGGTCTTCTACTGGAAAACCCATCTTTACCAGAGCAATTTTCAAAGCACCCCTGAATTCAGATTTAACCAGAACTCGGCGGGAATCTAACTTTACAAAGCCAAAGTTGGATAAATTCTTGGAATGTAACAATTCAGTTAACAAGTACGGGTCTTCGCTCTCCAGTATAAGTTCCGATTGCGGACTTTTATAAAGTTTCAACCTCCCATATCTTCTGATTGTTTCTGTTATCTCTATAATTATATTTTCAGGTACCTCATACCTACTATACTTGTTCAGCAAATCTATAACCTGCGATGCAGAATAACCCGCCGAAGCAGCATTCCAAAGCGAGATTGGCGTTATCCTATATGTGTGATAGTGCTCAGGTGATTTTACCAACTCCGCAAAGGCTGATAGTGCATCACGAGCCTCTTCATATAGAGGATTATCCACTTCGAGTAATATACTTCGGTCAGATTGAACTATAATTGGCTTTTCAATTTTCTGAGGCATATAACATCCCAATACAGTTTTTTCTTTGTGTATTACAAAATTAAGATTATAAGAATAAACAAAAAACAAAATTACTTACAATTCATCTTCATTTTGAAAAGATATTCCCGTAACTTTGAGAAATCTATTTTGTTTAATCTTGCAAGTTGAAAAAGATATTTTACATAATATTACTAACTAATCCGCGGAGGAGAAATCGGTATGTTTGTAGCGCTGGTCAATGTAAGTGTTAAGCCTGAGTTTATAGAAGATTTTAAGAGAGAATCAGAAACCAATGCCAGAGAAAGTCGTAAAGAGCCAGGTGTAATTAGGTTTGATGTGCTACAAAGTATGGACGACCCAACTAAATTCATATTATACGAAGCATACAAGGACGAAGACTCGGCAAAGGCTCACAAGGATACTCCGCACTATCAAAAATGGCGTGATGCTGTTGCTCCTATGATGGCTGAACCAAGACACACAGTCAAATATTGGCTATGCGAACCACATTAATTCTCGGCGATTTTGTATAATAAATACAAACGGAAAGGAATAAAAGATGAAAATTAAAGCAGTCGGTGTTATTTTATTAATGTCCACGTTAGCGTTTCTCGGTTGTGCCAAAGCATTAAAAGACACTTCAGGACTTGCTGAAGAGAAAGTATACACCGTAAAAGCACCTTTCGATAAAACTTGGCTTGCTACGAGAGACGCTCTAAAAGAACTTAAACTTGATATATACACTCGCGATAAAAGAGGTATCTTCATCGCATACGACCAGCCAAAAAGGGAGTGGCTAAACCTTAAAAGAGTCAAATATGAAATCCAACTTGGTTCCGTCAATCAAGAAGAAACAAGAATTTTTATCTCAGCGGTAAGTCAGGTTTATGGCGTTACACTACTAACTGAACCAAATTGGCACGATAGAAAACTTTCCA
>CAZZMK010000162.1:0-4990 GCA_964655185.1 uncultured Nitrospirales bacterium
TGTTCGTAAGGATTCTTTCAAGATTATCTGTACTGTGTTCAATCATTTGTTGAAGTTTCGATGTTAATTCCCTCACATTATTAAGTGTATCCTTTATGGGCTGTTTATTTTCAGCGAGGATTGTATTGGCTTGTTCCAGAACTTTTCTAAGTTCACCTTCTACACGATTGAGTTGAGTAATTGCTTCATTGATATTCGGTTTTTGCTCCTTCAATAAATTATTTAGTTCATCTACCAAATCTGTTCCCTTTGACAGAGTATTTTTAATATCCTCTGTAAGTTGAGCCAATCGAGGGTAGTTCTTTCCTGACGCTTCTTCTGCTCTTACCTGCTCCATTCCTAAGAAATCTCTGAGGTCATCTAACAACTCATCTACTTTCGCTACAGTAGATGAAAAGTCGGGTAGTTCAACCAAAGCACCGCTTTTATTAATCGAGGGAATATAGGAATTCTCCGGGAGAGGAGGTGCATCAGGTTCTCCCGTAGATATTTCGAGATGACGGGCAGAAGTAAGCGAGACCTGCTCTACAGAGGCTACACATTTCTGATTCAAATTGATGTTTTTGGAAATAGCAATCTTTACACAAACCAAAGTTGGGTCTTGTGTATCCTGAAATATATCTATTACTTTGCCTACTTTCAAACCGCCATATCTCACATCAGCGCCTTTGTCAAGTCCGAGTGTATTTTTGAACTTTGCGTAGTAAATTTTTTCACCCGTATGTGGTCTGTAGCCCCTAACAATCAATATGAAGCCTACTAATACACAAATGCTTATCAGCACGAAAAAACCTGCTATAATTTCTTTCTTTGTAAACTCTTTTGACTTACTTGAGTTCATAAATTAATCCTGTCACATCAATTTTTATTATTACACAGCATCCTCATCTTGTAAAATTGTGGAAGTAGAATAACTTTCTTCAGGGTCTGGTGTTCTATTAAAGAACTGCTGAATATAAGGGTCTTCACTTCGTTCAAGTTCTTTGATAGTACCGATAGTTAGTATTTTGCCATTATGCAGAACACAAATCCTATCTGCAATAATTTTGACGCTCTCAAGGTCGTGAGTTACTACCACACTTGTTAAGCCAAATGTACTTTGCATTTTCCTAATAAGTTGGTCTAAGCCCGCTGCTACTATGGGATCCAATCCGGATGAGGGCTCATCGTAGAAAATTATTTCAGGGTCTAAAGCCATTGCTCTCGCTATCCCAGCCCTTTTCTTCATACCTCCACTTAGTTGTGATGGATACATATTATAACATCCATTCAATCCCACTAAATCGAGTTTTATTTTTGCCATAATTTCTATAGTGGATTCCGCAAGTTTAGTATGCTCCTTTATTGGTAAAGCCACATTCTCTGCTACCGTCATTGAGTTAAATAGAGCAGAATTCTGAAAACACATGCCTATCTTTCTACGAAGTTCAACTTGTTCTTTGGTGCTAAGGCTTAATATATCCTTACCGAACATAAAAATCTTACCTGAAGTGGGCGTTAAAAGTCCCACTAATGTGCGAAGTAAAGTACTTTTCCCGCATCCACTCCTACCGAGAATTACAAATATCTCTCCTTTTTTCACCTCAAAAGAGATATTATCTAACACAACTCTATTGTCGTACTCAACGGTCAAATTTTTAACTTCAATTATATTTTCACTCGGATTATCCATATTAACTGAAATAAAATAAAGTAGTCCAAATCAGGTCAACGATTATAATCATAAATATAGAAGTAACCACAGATGAGGTAGTCATTTTTCCGACACTTTCTGCACTTCCTTCTACTTGAAAACCTTTATAAATACCTACCCAACAAATTGTTAATCCGAAAAAAACGCTTTTAACCAGTCCGGAGTATAAGTCTTTGGAAGTAAGGGCACTTGCAGTTTGGTCGAAATAAGCCCAAAAATCTAAACCTAATATCCCCACTCCAACGATAAATCCACCTGTTATCATAATGAACATAGAAAGGACGGTAACACATGGAACCGCAAGAACCATACCTATAAACTTGGGTACCACGAGAAACTTTATCGGATTCAACCCCATTACTACGAGGGCATCTATTTCTTCTGAGATTTTCATAGTGCCAACTTCTGCGGTAATAGCGGAACCACTTCTACCTGTTATAAGAATTGCGGACATTAACGGGGCTAACTCTCTTAGTGCGGATATACCTACGAGATTTGCTATAAAAATTGTGGCACCCCATTGCTGTAAGGTATAAGCAGATTGCATACCCATAATTATTCCTACAAGAAGTGAAATTAATCCAACAACAGGCATTGACCTATAGCCGTACTCCACAAAGTTTTCAACTGCATTTCGCCATCTCAATCCCTTACCTAACAACGGCTGTAAGAGAAGCCAGTTTAAAGTATCCACTATCAAAACACATACAGTAAGGGTAGTTTTAATCAATAGCAAAGCCTGCCTTCCGATATTCCCTAAAATTCGGGTAAACATTACTACTCACTTTCTAATATTGTAAAAACATTTTCAAGTCGAGCAAGATTAAGTACTTTTCGAACTGCAGGCGATGGTGAAAGAATAGCAAAATCTTTTTTTTGCTTTATAGCAGACCTAAGTCCTTCTACAAGTGTAGCCACACCTGAGGAGTCCATATATTCTACTTCTGACAACTCTACCAATATTTTTTTGCTGAGTTTATCTGTACATGAAAGCAAAACTTTTCTTAATTCGGGAGAAGTATAAAGGTCTACTTGACCAATAACCTTTATTTTGCATTGCTCTGCGTCATCATTAACTTTGATTTCAATGGACATAATCTACTTCCCTATCACTTTTTAGGTCTTTTCGTCTTTAAAATCAAACAGTTTCTCCCCTCTGAGTCTACTTTGAACTCTACATGCTCAAAAGTTCTCTTTAATATTATTAATCCCACACCGTGAGGTTTTGGTACACCAGATTTGATAGCCTTACTATCGGTAGCAGACAAAAATTGAGGAGGTGGGCAAACGCCACAATCCCGCAAGATAAATTCCAACCAGGATGTCCCAAGGTTGATAAACAATTGGATAGAGCCCGTCTTTTTACCACGATACGCATGACGAATACAATTAGTACACGCTTCATCTAACCCGAGTATAATTTCGGAAATCCTATCATCAGAAAAATTCAGTGTTTCGAGGTAGGATTTAACAAGACTTCGGACCGATTTAAGCAGTCTGGGATGTGACCTGAATATTATGATAAAGTCTTCACGCATACTCACCCCATTTCAAAGCCAATATGGTACAATCATCGTGAGGAAGTTCCGGATGAGTGTATTTTTTGATGTTTTCCAGAACAGACTTAACAATTTCTTGAGGTGACTGAGTTTTATGTTTATCTACACACTTTCTAAGCCTATGAAAACCAAATTCTCTATCTTTTATAGAATTGTCAGTGCTACCTCTTCTTGCTTCGGTAACTCCATCAGTAAACAATATAAGATAATCACCATCACCCAAAGTTTCTTTCTCAACTTTCCACACATTTTTCTCAACTATTCCAAGAGGTGGACCGCTTGGATGAAAAATAAAATCTAAATTCCCATTTCTAATCAACAAAACAGGTAAGTGCCCTGCATTAACACACCTGACCTCACCCGTGCATATATCTAATATTCCAATTATTAAAGAACAAAACATACCGCCTTGTGAAGTTTTTACGAGGTCGTCATTTAAAGCCTTTATTAACTCTATTTCCGAACTGGATTTTACCACCTGAATTCTAATAGTTGTAAGTATTTTCACCATAGCAAGAGCAGAGGGAACACCTTTACCTGACACATCACCAACAGTAAATGCTACCTTATCTTCGGAAATTTTAATTACATCATAAAAATCGCCTCCTACAATTTTAGCGGGCAAAGTTTCCGCATAAAATTCGCATTTTTCAGGCAAAGAATTCCAATCATTAAAAAGTAGCCCTGTCTGAATTATTCCCGCTGTTTTCAGTTCCTGGTCAAGACGATGCTTCTCTATTAATTGCTCGTAAAATTCCACATTTTCTAATGCTAACCCGGCGGAGTTTCCTATAGCAGAGACAAGGAGCAAATCTGCCTCTGTATAACTACCCTTATCTGCTGAACAATCCAGGTAGATTAAGCCTAACACTCTATCCTTACTCCTTATTGGGACGCACATTGCAGAACAAACATTTAATGAGACTATGCTAATAGCATTTCTTATATCATCATAATCTACAATATCTTTATACAATATACTTTGTCTCGCCTTAACTACCTTGGAAACCACAGTATTACTAACCTGGACTTGTGAGACCTCAGATAATCTAACTTCTCCATCTTGTATTTGATGCACTTTGCCACATTTCTTGCAAGGAACTATTTCTCCCTCTGAAGTTGTAAAAAGCACTGCGCTGTGGGAGATTGGTAATACCTTAGCAGTCGATTTTAATATATTATTTTGAAGTTCACAAATATCAAAGGTAGCGGATATATCATTAAGGACGGAATAAAGTGTTTCAAGGGCTATAGGAAGGTCTTTTTCAATCTTTTTTAGTCTCTTAGGTGATTCTAAACTTAAAAAGGAATGTTCAACTACAATAGATTTTTCGAGATTCTTATCCGTTTCAAACTTCGAAGGTTTACTATTCTCTTCCACCTCGAACTTAAAAACTGTTCTACCTACCTGAATACAATCTCCAGAGTGAAGAAGCCCTTCAGAAAGCCTATTACCATTCACATAAGTACCGTTAGTGCTCCCTAAATCCCTAAGGTATATACCATTTTCTTTTGGGATAATTTCAAAATGTTTTCTGGAAACAGCAGGGTCTTCTATTACCAAATTGCATTCCTTTGTGCGACCCACAACCATCCTCGATAGAACTGGTATCTTTTCTCCACTCCCTTCTTTTATCAGATACAGTTTGCTCACCAACCAACTCCAATAAGTTTTTTTTATTAATTTACCATAACTATCCTATATCTTCAACCAAAATTTGTTGACCTTCGTAAAGAA
>CAZZMK010000163.1:0-2674 GCA_964655185.1 uncultured Nitrospirales bacterium
CCGAGTCTCAGTCAGACTCTCAAAAATTTTCCGAAAAGCCAGAAGAATCTATAGACTTAAAAGAGTTAGAGGATAGAGTCGTCCTTCCGCCTAAACAAGAAGATAAAAATGTAGTTTTACTAACTCAAGATGAAATTGAAGAATTGTTGAAATTAGCCCAACAGGAGGAAAAAGAAAGGCAAAAAAAGAAGCAAGAGGCTTTAGAAAAGTTAGTACCAACTCCCCAGCCAGAAACTCCTGTAGAAAAAAAGAAAGTAATCTGGAAATCTCTATTAATTAACAAAAAAACACTTTCCCCCTTTTTACTAAGCCTAATAATCGCTTTTTGCGTAGGCTTTATAACTTATAAATACCTCAAAAAAAATATAGTGGAGGTTCCTGAAAAGGTTCCTCCTACCTACTTAACAGACCTGAAATCTGCGGTAGAATATGCAGAAATGTTGATAAGTAATAATAAGTATTTGGAGGCTATACAATTAATAGATGAAGTTTTAGAAAAGAACAAAACTAAATCAGAAGAACGAACTACTTTGAAATACCTTCTAATCAAATCAAAATACCTATCAGGAACTATTTCGCCTGCCTCTGAAGATTTCCAAAGTCTTATATCAGATATCGATGAAATCATAAAGGAGGCACCGCATCATCCATTAGCACCCTCTACATTGTTTTATAAAGGTAAGTTATATGAAATGGAAAACTTCCCCTATCCTGCAATCGAAACCTATGAAAGAATTATCCAAAACTACCCTGGATTTGAAAAACGAGATGAGGTTTTAATTTCACTTAGCAATTTGGAATTAACACAAAATAACCCTGTGAAATCTACACAGTGGGCTCGACAACTTATAACCGAGTTCCCTAATTCCCCACACAAATCCCAAGCATTATTTAATATAGCAGAGTCTTATAGAATTACAGGTTTAACTGAAGATGCACGAACTCTCTTTATAAGGCTTATAGAGACCGAACCAAATAACCCCATATCTGCCCTCGCCTCTGTAAAATTGGCACAAATGGCAATAGACCAAGGGAAATACGAACAGGCAATAGTACAATTGAGAACAAAGACTGAACTAATTCGTAGTTTCAAGTACAATGATGAGGCGTATTTTCTACTGGGAAAAACTTTACACCTTATGGGAAGATTAGAGGAAGCAAAAAATGTCCTTAAGGAACTGATAACATTCTTCCCAGAATCAGAAGTCCATCCCAAAGCATGGATAGAACTTAGCCAAATTCTTTATGCCTTGGGAAACACAGAAGAGGCATTCAAGACTGCCGAAGAAGCGGTTAGAAGATATCCTGAAAACCCTGAAGTTATTGCAAACAAGGCTGAATTCTTTGCACTCACCGGGAATCCTTACGCTTCTGCCATGGCATACTTAGAGGCAGAAACCAAAGGTGGTAAAAATCCTCAATACTTGCTTAGAGCCGGGAGATACCTATTGGCAAGAAAAGAATATGAAGAAGCTATTAGAGTATTTGATGAACTAAGAAAGAGATACTACGGAACCAAAGAAGCCCTGTGGGGCAATATTGAAAAAGTAAAATGCTTGATAAATCTAAAAAGACTATCCTCTGCTATATCAGAATTAGAAAAGTTGAAAGGACTGACAACCACTAAAACTTCCGAGAGGATAGAAGTTCTCAACCTTTTACTTCAGGTACACAAAGAACTTTCTCTTTTAGGCAAAGCAGAAGAAATAGGGCTTCAACTATTAACTTTACTCAACTCTGACGAAGAAAAAGCCAATACACTTTTGTCTATAATAGACTTTGCAAATGTAGATGAAATTAAAGAATACGTTTCCTCTTTAGACTTTTCTAAGTTACCCAAACAAAGTGCTTATTCGCTTTTGCTAAAGTACGGAGAAAAACTCCTAACAGTAAATCCATCAGAAGGGATTGCAACTTTAGAACATATTTATCTACAGTATCCTGAACTTGTAAATAATAACCTGAGAAGCCTCCTTCTTACCTCCTACATCAAAATTGATAAATTCTCATCCGCACTAAGAATTATCAAAGATTGGGAAAACCAATCACTAAACTCAGACGAAGATAGAAAAGCACTGATAGATGCAGAAATTATGTGGGGAGATTACACCTACAAACGAGGTGAAAAAAACTCTGCAAGTGAAGCCTACCGTACCGCAATAATGTTGAGTACAAAAGGTCAAGAATCCATAGACGGAGACAAATACTCTGTTAACTGGGCTAAACTACAATACGCTACTATCCTCATAGAGGAACTAAACTATGATGAGGGTATAAAGATTCTCGAGGAACTCGCCAAAACCTCTACACCATATTCAGACCTGGCAAAAGTTAGGTTAAATTTGGCTAATTTAGAAAAAACTCTTATGAAATAAAGAGACAAGGGGAATACCTTGGAAGAAAAATACGATGAAAAAATTATTGTTTTACAAAATTGGGTAAATGAACAAATAAACTGGTTAAATAAACAAATAGAAATGGTGGAAGGAATTAAGCAAGAACTGTTAAAAAAAGATTCTCCCGACTTTCTGGAAAAATACTTGGATGAGTTCACTTCACAAAACAATAAACTTCAAAATCTAATCGAAGAATTTGAATTACTGAGAAATAGAATTGAAGACGAGACCATATTCAACAAAGTTCTAACTACAGATACCAAAACTAAACTCAAGAA
>CAZZMK010000164.1:0-5838 GCA_964655185.1 uncultured Nitrospirales bacterium
TATAGGTTCCTGGTGTATTAGTAGATTTACTAGGATACTTAAATATAGAGATACCGCTTTTTTCAGATAGGTAACAGAGGGAATAATATATATGCTCGGAACTGAGTCCTTCTGATTCCGATGTGCTACCACCAAGGGCAAACTCTATTAATTCTTCAATACTTTGAGTCTCTAATAGGAAACCCAATATTTTGAAATTTTCGGAATCCCTTATGGGGGAAGCAATAGTAAAGGTAGGTTTATGGGAGGATGGTAGAGTTGTAATGGCAATAATTTTGGATATCTCCAAATTTTTATGCCAGTCCGGTGATATTTCAGCACCTATATAAAAATCATTTAGGGCTACAATTATGTTTTTGTTTGTATCTGAAAGAGCAAAAGATACTGGTTTATAATCAGAGGTTTCTTTGATTTTTAGGAATTTCTTCTCTATCTCGGTTATAAGTTTATTCTTCTCTTCTGTTGGAAGTTTTAAGAAAGATTCGAACAATGGGTCGTTAGAAAGTCTCTGCGTGCTTTCTATCCTAGTGTTTATTGTAAGTTTAAGTCCTTCGGTGGTTCTTCTAACTGCGGTTGTTAGATTTCTTTTTGTAGTAACCCATTGACTTTCACGGGCAAAGATGTAAGCGACGATTAATGTTAATGTCATGGGCAAGATACCAACCCAGAAAATAGCGACAAAAAACTTTCTCTCAATCCCCCTACCCCTCTGATAAGAAAGATTCATATTTTTGCCCTTAAGAGCGAATTTAGATATATTAGAATGTAGTTATTTCTGAACGGGTCTCCCCTTAGTGACTAATTCTTTTACTTTTTCGAGGAGTTGGTCTACCTTAAATGGTTTTGCGAGATACTCATCTGCACCGCAGGCAAATATTCTTTCTATATCTGATTCCTTTGTGAGGCAGGTAACAGCCATAATAGGGATGTTTTTAGTTATATCGTTGTTTCTGAGAGCTCTACATACTTCAAAACCATTGATTTCGGGCATGAGGAAGTCGAGAAGTATAAGGTCGGGAGAAAGTAAAACAGATTTAATGCCTACTTCGGTAGCATTAGTTACTTTTATAATTTCGTAATCATCGTTTCCAAGTATGTTTTCGATAAGTTGAATTGCCTCAGGGTCATCATCCACTACCATAATTCTGTATTTCTTAGCATTGGTATCCTTTGGGAACATGTCGTATTTCTCGCGGAATTCATCCAGGTCTTTTTCTAATATTCTATAATGTCCTCCAGGAGTCCTTGAGGCTTTTATTAATCCTTGTCTAATCCAGTTTTTTATACTATGGTGTGTTACGTGACATATCCGTGCCGCTTCAAAAGTTGTATAAGCCTTTTGTTCTCTGTTCATCTCACTTACCTCCAAATTAATTATTTAGTAATTATTCCACATTTAACATTTTTAATTAGATTAGCATTTATTATACATATTTTGGTATAGATAAGTCAATTTGAGGTTCGGTATGGAGTAAAGACTAATAGTGCTGAATTATAGATTGCACGAGATATAGTTCTTTTTCTGTGAATATATCTGGGATAAGATTTACTTGATATGGATATGCTTGATAAAGAAGCCTGAAGCCCAAGAACCAAATACATATCCCAATAATTATGTTGCAGGTTTGGTAGAAAAGTATATTCTCCAAACAATAGGTAAACGATGGGATTATATGTCTTGGATAAGATGGAGTTTTTGGGGGTCTTATCGTGCAAATTAGTTGTGTAATGGATGCGAGAAGAGGAATTAAAGAATTTAGTAACAACCACGATTTGGCTATTTGACTGTAGGCGAAATTTGAAAGGAGGGAGTTAAGATTATTGGGGGTTAAGAAAAACAATGTAGTTGTAATTAATGTTCCCCAAATTAAAGCAAGTATTTGAGGAATATTTTTTATTGTGGTTTCAAAATTAGAGGGTTTGAATATATAGTGGTTAAAAAATTTAATTAAAAAGTAAAGTGTTGAAAGTTCAATAATAGTAAGAAAAATTATAAGGAGCAGGAAGATTTGGTTATTTTTAGTTTTCTCGAAAATTCTCTGCCGCTCTAAATCGAGGTCGGAAAGAAGAGAAGTATCATTAGATAATGTATCGAGTTTATCTTTTTTCTCTTCTAAAATATCAGAACTTATCTTGAGTTTGTCTTTAATATTTAGGTAGTAAAAAAGAACATGTCTTTGGATTGTAAGAGAGAGGTGAAGAATACTTGATTTGAGATATGAATCGTTGAGACTTACTTTGTGCAAGAATTTTTCACCCATTAGATATAGTTCTTCAAGGGCTATCTTTACTTTTGCTGAGGGAAATTTATTCTTTTCAGTATTTGCAAATGTTAGGTAGTTTGTGGTGCTATAGCATAATTCATATAGGGGAGATAGTATTTTCTCATAAATTTCTTTCTTCCTCAAGTAATATCCATAGCAGAAAGTTGGTAAAGAAGGGTGCCAAAATGGCTCAGGAAAGATTATTAGGTGGTTGTTTCTATTTTCTTTTGCTATGTAGGAGATGATTTTGTCAAAATCGATATTTGGAGGGGTTTGCTTGGCTAAAGAAGATGAGAGCAAGTAGATTGGTAGGGAATTGTTGGGAACTAAATTGCTTGCCTCCAAGAAATATTTTTGGGCTTTTTCGTAATTTCCGTTTAGATATTCTCTACAACCAAAATTGATTAGATATTGGGGATTTTGGTTATTGTGAGGATAAAGAGACGCATATAGTGTTAACACTTCATCACCTTCTTCAATGGAAGCAAGGAATTCTAGATATTGAAGATTTTGAACTGAATTTGAGTAGTCTCTTAGGTCCTGAGTTAAATCTTTTGCTATGCTCCGCATTATAGGACGGGCAGATTCGTGTTCCAATGATACTGCTATTCTATATTTAGTCTCTGTAAGGCTGTACCTTAGGTATCTTTCAGAAAACCAAAGCGATAAAGTTAGGAATAGAATAAGGATAGTAAGTCTTTTATATAAAAGTTTCCTTTTGCTGTGTGAAATCGAACCTTGAATACTATCTAATGATAAATTAATTCCTTCGGAAAAGGATTGCAGAGAATCTGTTTCCTCATTGTTTTTTATATTACTCATTTTACCTCTTTTAGTAATTAAATTATATGACTTAGGATATCATGTGTTTTTACTCAATTCTTTTTCTTTCTAACATTAGTTTTCGAGCTATTTTCTTTCCTTCTTCGACTCCAGGTTGGTCAAATGCGTTTACTCTGTATAGTTTACCTGCCATCGCAGTGGCTACTTCTAACATATACATTAATTGGGCGACGGTATATTCTCGCACTTCTTCCATTTCAATGGTGATTACCGGTCTTTGACTTAATACTAAAGCATCTCGAGTGCCTATGAACTCAGCCTCAAAAAGTTCATTCATTGTTCCACCCCGAAGATATTCGAGTTCTGGAATTTCATTTAAGATATTTGGAATTTTTAGGATATTATCAAATTTTTCTACTTTGATGAGGGTAATGACCTTGTCGTTTGGGCCCTCTCTGTAGAGTTGGATTTGGGAATGTTGGTCTTTTGCTCCCAATGCTCTTACGGGAGTTTGGCCTGCAAAAATTTCATTGTGGTCGATATCATATCTTTTACCTAAACTTTCAGCCCATAATTGACAATACCACTCAGAAATGTCTCTTAATTTATCTGAGTATGGCATCATTACTGAGATTTTTTTACCTTTATTTTTGTCAAGGAGGTAGTGAATCCCAGCGAATTGGTATGCAGGGTTGTTAAGCATATCAGGGTTGGAGCATAATTTGTCCATTTGCTCACATCCAGCAACAATTTCATCTAAGTTAAGTCCTAACATTGCGGATGGAAACATACCTACAGGAGAAAACACAGAAAATCTCCCCCCCACATTTATTGGTATATAAAATTGGATAAGTTCATATTTTTCTGCAACAGGATGAAGGAGACTTTTTGGGGCGTTTTCTCCTTTTGGACTTGTGATTATGACGAGATGCTCTTTTACTTTATCTTTCCCAACAGTTTTTTCTATTATTTCAAGAACAATCATTAGTTGACACATCGTTTCAGCAGTTTCACCCGATTTGGAAATAGCACTGAATAAAGTATTCTCAATTGGGCATAGTGATAACATTTGAGAAAAAGTATCTGGGTCAATATTGTCCATTACAAATAAGCGTGGGTATCCTTTTCTATCCTTTTTGGATAGCAGGTTATAATACGGCGGGTTTAGAGCAGTATTTAAGGCTGTGATACCTAATGCGGAACCACCTATCCCGAGAATTACGAGGTTCTCATAGCCTTTATCGAGGAATTTTTTTGCTGACTCTTTAATTTTTTGAATGGTAGGAATATCTTTATATAGGTCGTAAAAGCCGTATTTTTTATTTTCCCTTTCTTCGATTAGAAGGTTATGATATTTTTCAATCAATTGACATACTTCTGAAAGTTCTTTGTCAGTAAATCCATGTTCGGAACCGATTTTGTTAGCGCTTGATAAAGAAGTGTCTATAGATATGTTACGCATTGTTGGAACTCCTTTTTGGGAGATTTTTTATAAGGGGGAAGTGAATATAGTGTATCATATTTGGTGGGTCTGATTCAGATTGATGCTTGAAATATATCGTAATTAAGAAGGAAAGGGTGGATGTTAATTTGTATAAGATTGAGGAGATTGGCAAGGGTGCTAATTCGTTCATTTTTTATTTTAGTAATTCGTGCGTGGGATTGTTACTCAGACTCATTATTAGAAGAAAAATTAGAGGAATATGAAGGAGTAAAACAGATAATAGTTAATCCATGTGGAGTAGATAAAACTGATGCGACTGAAGTGATACAAGAAGCGATAGATTCTGGTGTTAAAGAGGTTGTAGTGCCTAATGCAGGATTTCCATGGGTAGTTAGACCAATTAAACTTCGTTCGAACCAGACTTTAATATTTTTGCCGGGTGTTGTTATTGAGGCTAAGAAGGGCGAATTTAAGGGGAGAGGTGATTCTCTATTTTCTGCTACTAATGTAGAAAACTTGAAAATAAGTGGTTATGGTGCTGTTCTTAGGATGCATAAGAAGGACTATCAAAATAAAGAATTGTATGAGCCTGCGGAATGGAGAATGGTAATTTCCCTTACTGGGTGTAGAAATGTGGTTATTGAAGGTGTAAGGTGTGAGAGTAGTGGTGGAGATGGAATTTATATTGGGTCTACGCGAGAAAGGAATTTTTGTGAGAATGTTGAGATAAGAGATGTAGTATGTTGGAATAATCACAGGCAGGGAATAAGTGTAATCAGTGCAAAGAATCTGCTGATAGAAAACTGTAAATTGGTGGGTACCTGGGGAACGCCTCCGCAAGCGGGTATTGATTTTGAGCCAAATAGTGAGAGTGAGATGTTGACGGGAATTTTGATGAAAAATTGTTTTATTTCATTAAATAGAGGAGCAGGAATACTGATGTATTTGAAACAACTTAAGAAAGGGTCGCTTCCAATTGATATAAAAGTGGAAAGGTGTTACATAAAAGGTGGTGAAGATTTTGGGATTGCGATAGGGGAAATTGGTGAAGATGGGGTTCTGGGGAAAATACTGGTTAAAGATACTGTGATTGAAAATGCAAAGAATGGGGGGATTTTCATTTTTGATAAATCGAGCGAAGGAGCGTTAGTCGAATTTCAGAATTGTACTGTTATAAATTCACCTCCTAAAAGGAATGGTTATCCTGTAAAGGTTTACCAATTCAAATCAAGAGGAGTAAAAAGTTTAGGGGGAGTAAATTTTGGCAATCTTACATTTATAGATGATGAAGTAAGAGAACCTATTGAATTTAGAGGTGCTAACAGCGAAGTAAAAATTAAAGATGTT
>CAZZMK010000165.1:0-3974 GCA_964655185.1 uncultured Nitrospirales bacterium
ATTATTAGTTCTCGATGCAACAACTGGTCAGAACGCACTTCAGCAGGCAAAAATTTTTACAGATGCCTTAAACATAACTGGGATTGTGCTTACAAAATTAGATGGTACTGCTAAAGGTGGTATCGTCTTAGCAATTCAGAAAGAATTTGGAGTACCTATAAAGTTGATTGGTGTTGGTGAGGGCATAGAAGATTTACAACCATTTGACCCACAATCATTCATAGATGCTATATTTTCAGAAACATAAAAACATTAGTTGCTCCAATGGAAAAGTTCCCGTCAGTATTTTTAAAGTTAGTTGAGTCCATTAGAAGATGTGACTACTGCAAAGATTTTCTCCCGTTAGGTCCTAAGCCTATATTAAGAGTTGGTCCTGAGAAATCGCCGATTCTAATTGTTGGTCAGGCTCCAGGATTGAGAGTTCATCTAACTGGTTTGCCGTGGAATGACCCAAGTGGTGATAAACTTCGTCAGTGGCTTAATGTTTCCAGAGAACAGTTTTACGATACTAAATATTTCACGATAATTCCCGCTGGATTTTGTTACCCCGGAAGAAATAGTAAGGGCGGAGACTTACCACCGAGAAAAGAATGCAAAGAACTATGGTGGGACAAAATAATAAAATTTACAACTGATTTCAAGTTGATTTTGTTAATTGGAGGTTACGCTCAGGAGATATTTTTAGGGATTAAGAGAAAATCTACCTTGCGAGAGACTGTGATGGCTTGGAAAGAATATTATCCTCCGTTTGTACCTTGTCCACATCCCTCTTTTAGAAATAACCTCTGGCTGAAAAAAAATAGTTGGTTTTTTGAAGAAGTGATTCCTTTTATTAGAGAAAGAACTCATCAGTTAATTATGGAAATTGACCAGAGTAGTAAAGTTAAAAAATAATAAACTTGAAATTATCTAAAATAATTGTTATATTAGTCCTAATGTAGGTAGTTCAATAACTAATTAAAATCTAATAAAATTTAACTGAAAGGAGTAAGGGTATGAAGAGATTAAGGTTATTGGTTTTTGCGATGATGATTCTTCCTTTGGTTGTGGCTGGTTGCCAGACTGCTAAGAAGGTGTCCCCTGAAGAGGCAATTAACGCTCAGGTAAACAAGTTTGCTCAAGCATTAAAGGCAAAGGATATTGATACTGTAATGACTGTGTTCTCTGAAAAGTTTGAACACTACGAATGGGGCGATAAAGCAGGTGCTAAGGAATTCTTACAGCAGTCCGCTGATGTTGGATACCTTGACGGTCTTGAGATAGATTTGAGCAAAATGCAAATCAAGGTTGAAGGCTCTACTGCAACCGCATATCCTATTGAAATCAGTGGGAATTTCGGTTCAACTACTGTTGAATTAGTATTTACTAACGAAAATGGTAATTGGCTCATTACTGGTGTAGATGCCAGTAATTTGTAATTGGCCTTAATTTGCTATATTTGTAGAAATTAGGTTAATATTTTATAGAAAGACTACGGCGGGGAAGGAGCCGTAGTCTTTTATTTTTGACATATAAGGTAGTTTGAAAGGTTAGATATGGATAAGATTTATAACTATCTGGAGAGCAATTGGAATAACTTTTTAGGGAGATTAAAAGAATTTCTATCTATTCCTTCGATTTCTACGCTCCCAGAATATAAGAAAGATATTTATAGATGTGCAGAATGGTTAAAGAGAAAATTTGAGGAATTAAATTTCACTAAAGTTGAACTCATTGAGACCCGAGGGCATCCTCTCCTATTTGCTGAATACATTCCGCCAAGCCCAAAATTAACAGTTCTGATTTATGGGCATTATGATGTCCAACCTACAGACCCCGAGTCTGAGTGGAAAACGAAGCCATTTGAACCAACGATAATACTTGATTCTATTTATGCCCGTGGTGCTTCCGATATGAAAAGTCAACTTCTCGCCCAGATGTTCGCTACAGAAGCATGGTTAGCAAATGAGCCTCTACCATTGCACCTAAAGTATCTTATTGAAGGAGAAGAGGAAATTGGTTCGCCAAATATAAGAAGTTTTCTTGAGAATAATAAGGAAAAATTATCGGCAGACTTTGCTTTGAATTGTGATGCGGGCATTCACGCCCCGGATATTCCTTCAATCACTTATGGGTTAAGAGGTCTTGCATATTTTGAATTGGAATTAAAGGGACCAAAGCAAGATTTACACAGTGGCTTATACGGCGGAACAATTCGCAATCCTATTCATGTGTTATGCGAATTGATAGCGAAGATGCACGATGATAAGGGCAGAGTCGCATTACCAGGGTTTTATGACAAAGTCTTGCCTCTTAGTGAGGAAGAGCGTAAGTTACTCTCTCAAGTCCCATTCTCAGAAGAAGAGTGGAAGAATATAACTGGCGTTTCTCAACTGTATGGAGAGGAGGGATATACAACACTTGAAAGGGTCGGTGCTCGACCTTCTTTAGATGTTAATGGCATTATAGGCGGTTTTACTGGCGAAGGTGCTAAGACTGTGTTACCATCAAAAGCAAGTGCAAAAATATCAATGAGACTTGTTCCTAATCAGGCCCCTGAGGATATAGAAGAATCGTTTCGTCAGTTCCTACAAGAGGAGTGTCCTCCTGAAATTACTTGGAAACTGGAACTACACTCGAGTGCACCTCCTGCTGTTATGAACCTGAATACAATATATATGAAATCAGCAGAGAATGCTTTGGAAAAAGAGTTTGGTCGCAAGCCAGTATTTAAGAGAGAAGGGGGAAGTGTACCGATAGTGGCGTGGATTAAGCAGATTCTCTGTATAGATACTGTCATGTTAGGTTTTGCCTTACCTGATGACTGTATCCACGGACCGGGTGAACATCAAAATCTTAAAGTGTTAAAGCGCGGGGCACGGGTTTATGCGAATTTCTATCAAGAGTTGGTAAAGAACAGAAGTATATGAGAAAAAAAAGAAGTAGGCTAAAATTTTCAGGGACTCTAATTGACGAAAAGACTGCATTAAGTATAGTTATAGAAAATGGTGTAGTTGTAAACTTAAATTCGGTTGAAAGTAGGGTACTCTCTCGGGAAAGTAATTCAATTATTTTCGCTCCATTAATGCTTGATGCTCAGGTGAATGGGGGGTTTGGTGTTAGTATTCAAGATGAGAATATCGATGATGAGAAATTACTTTACCTCTCACGAAAATTTTTGTCTTTTGGTATTGCGAAATGGATTCCCACCGTTGTTACTGCACCGGAAGAAAAAATGGAACTAATATGTGAGAGAATATCTACAGCGATATTATCTAATTCTGAATTAGCAAAACATATCCCAGGTATTCATCTTGAAGGACCGTGGATATCGCCTGTTGATGGACCTCGTGGCGCTCATCCAAAAGAGTATGTTAGAGCCCCCTCATTAAAAGAATGGCAGAAATATAAAAAAGCAAGTAGAGGGAAAATACTCTATGTTACGCTTGCACCAGAAGTAGATAAAGATTTAAGTTTTAGTAAACACCTATTGAAAGACGGGGTTAAGTTGTCTATTGGCCATCATCAAGCCAGCATTGAACTTCTTGAGAGAGCGGTTGATATAGGCATAAACATGTTCACGCATTTAGGAAACGGTATTGCTAATATGATACATCGACATGATAATCCTATATGGTTTGCTCTTGGCAATGATAGAGTGTCTTGTTCTTTAATTGCAGATGGCTTTCATTTGCCAAAGTTCGTAATGAAAACTATCGCGATGGCAAAGAAGGTAAATAAACTATTTCTTGTCTCCGACACAACCAAGTTTCTCGGATTAAGACCAGGTGTTTACAAAGAATTTGGAAGTGAGGTAGAACTTCTTTCGAATGGAAAACTTTGCTTGAAGGGCACACCTTATCTTGCAGGAAGTGCATCTTCACTTTTGGATTGTTTAACTGTCTGGTACAAATACTCGGGATGGAAACTAAAGTCCTGTATGAAAAGTTGTTCCGCAGTTCCTTCAAAATTGCTCGGTATAAAATTTATTCCTT
>CAZZMK010000166.1:0-10362 GCA_964655185.1 uncultured Nitrospirales bacterium
AAGATACTAAGCTAGAACCCTGTAAAAAGTGTGGGTATATGACGGGTGTCGAGATTTGTAGTTTTTGCAGATTAAAAGAACGTATTGAAAAATTTGTTTCTGAAACCTCAAATAAAAATTGTTAGTAAAAAATAGTGTCAACCAAAAATGAAAAATGAACTGATAGGAGAAAAGTTATGAAGAGTATATTCTTGATCTTGCTCAGTGCTTCTTTACTTGCTACTGCGGGTGGTGAGAAACCTCAACCGAGATACTCCATTACGGTGACTGAATTAGGTGCTAAAAATGATGGTTCGCAAGATGCTACTTCTGTCTTTCAAAAAGCACTTGATGAGATGGGTAAATTAGGTGGTGGTATAGTTTATGTTCCTGCTGGCAATTATAAGATTGAAGGTACATTAAAAATCCCTGCAGGTGTTACGCTACAAGGCACATTTCGAACCCCTCCTACTTCTCATTATCCCAATATGCCCCAACTTGCTGGTTCTGTTTTGCTGGCGTATGCAGGTAGGGGCAATCCTGATGGTGAGCCGTTCATAACACTTGCGGGTAATAATGCAACGGTTGAAGGATTAATCATACGTTATCCTGAGGTAACTCCAAAAGATGTGCCACCAGTGCCCTATCCGCCCGCAGTGTGCGGGAAGAATGTGGAGAATGTTGGGGTTTTGGATTGTTGCATAATCAATCCTTATGAAGCAGTTCATTTTCAGAACTCTGCGAGAATGATTATAAGGAATGTATTCGGTTATCCTTCATGGCGTGGGCTCTACATAGATGCGTGTTACGACATCTCCCGTGTGGAAAATTGCCATTTCTGGCCCTTTGGAGTGATTTATAATCCTAATGACCCTTATTGCTTGTGGATTAATGAAAATGCAGTTGCCTTTGAGTTTGCGAGAACAGATTGGCAGTATGTTACCCATACATTCTGTTTCGGGTATGGTGTAGGTTATAAGTTTTCGAAGTCTAAAAATGGTGCTTGTAATGGAAGTTTTTTAGGTATTGGTGCAGATTGTTGTAAGAGGGCAGTACTTGTGGAAGACCTTCAACCATACGGGTTGTTGATAACAAACGGTGAGTTTGTAGGAAGATGGGAAAGCAAAGATTCCGCGGGGATAGAGATACTACCTTCGGCGGGTGGAGGTATGGTAAGCCTTATGAATTGTGCCTTTTGGGGACCATTAGATAGGGCAATCTGGCATAGAAGTGGGACTACTCAACTGACTGTTATTGGATGTAATTTTTGGGAATGGGATATTAATTATCAGGGGAGCCCAGCGATTCAGGTTGATAGAGGTAGAATTACTTTTCAGGGTAATAATTTCTCTCCAAACGGACTATTACATCTGTTTTTGGGCAATGGTGTGTCCTCTGCGATAGTCACAGGTAATCAGGCGGAAGGTGGAATGTATGTTTTGAATTACGCAAAGAATAAAACCCAGGTGGGGTTTAATCAAACTCCTCCTGAACTCCCCAAGAAAACTTTACTAAGAAATATAGTGTTGAAGGTGGGTAATGTAGGTGATAGATATTTTCTGGACGGATGGCATGGTGCTGAGAAAGCAAGTGAATGGGGAATCCCCGGAGATGGTAAGAGATGGTCAAGAGGTAGTTCCTTAGTAAGATTACCCGTTCTACCTCATAAGGAATATATGCTAACTTTGGATTTGTATGTTCCCCCTCATGCTAAGTCTGAAAACAATGCGGTTTATCTTGAAGGTGAAAAGATAATTTCTCTTGCTGATGTAGAAGGGATAAAACGAGTTTCTGCTAAAATAAAAACAGATGATAAGGATTTTATTCTTCTTAAATTCACTGCAAAGGAGTGGAAGCCAAAAGAATTAGACCCAAATTCGAAGGATGATCGTTTGCTTGGAATTGCGGTGAGAGAGATAAATTTGAAGGCTAAGGGGGCTACGGGCAAACCTTTTGAGATTAATAGCCTGTTTAAGTTTGTCGAGAAATAAATGTTATTTTTTATAATTTGTCAAGGTTGAAGGATGAGGCTAAGAGTAAGATATTCTCTTTTGGCTTGTCTTGTACTTGTTAGTTATCCCAATGTTGCTTTTTCTCAATATGAGGGTCCTTGGGTTGATGCTACCCAGTATAGGGAATTTAATATTGTTTTGCCAGAAAATGCCTCTCTTCTTGTTCAGCAAGCAGTAGAAATTTTCAAGAAGTATTGGGAGAAATGTGCACAAAGGGAGATTTTGGTTTCCCCAGTTAATGAAGGGAAAGTAAATGTATGGATAGGTCCGGATGCTTGTTCCCTTGAGTTTATAAAAGGTATAGAGCATCCCGAGTTAGGTGAAGAAGGTTTTTTTATTTTTACATATACTCCACCGAGAAAGTATGCAGAAAAGGGAGTAAGTAAGCATTTGGTGATATGTGCGGAGAATGATTTAGGTGCTGTCCACGGTGCATATAGTTTCTTTGAAAAAGTGTGTAATGCAAAGTGGTTTGCTGAAGATTGTGTGATTACTCCAGCATTTAGGATTAAAATATCTCATCAAAATTTTTCTTATTCACCTCCGTTTAGTATTAGAGTTATTTGCTCAAATTTACCTCGATATAAGTTAAGTTACGAAGCAAAACAGGCTTTGCATTTAAGTTTTGATGTGTCAGATGTTGAGGCTAATTGGATAGATTTGGGTGAGGCTATCGAAGGAGATTTACCTATTTGTCTTTCTGACTCAGATGTGCAAGATAGAGTGAAGAATAAAATTAAAGATTTAATTATGGGGGATGGGGGAAGAAAGTTTTGGATATTCAGGCCTCCTAAAAACGGGAGATGTGAATGCGAGAGATGTAAAAGAATAATAGAAGAAGGTGGTTCATATGCAACTCCATACCTTACCTTGTTTAATGAGTTTATAGAAGAGAATATAAATTTATCTCAATTAGGTAATAAGGTAATAGCGATTTCTCTAAGTGGTGAGTTTTCAACTCCGCCACGAAATTTAAAGATAAGTAATCAAATTTGTATTGAACTGGATACAGAAGGTTGTAATTTTGCGAAGCCAATCAGTGATATGAATTCAAAAGAGAATGTTGAGTTTACAAGAAATCTTCAAGGGTGGCTTAAGTTAACGGACAAGGTTTATGTTAGATACAGAGCGGGTTTGTCTTGTGTAGACCCTTTGTTTCCTTTTCCTGATATTGTTTATCTTCAGAAAAATCTTCAGTGGCTTGACCAAAAACGAGTTATGGGTATTATTGTACATACATACGGAGAGAGAGAATGGGCTTTTTCAGAATGGGACTTACTCAAGAGATATATAATGGCGAGGTTAATGTGGAATCCCGATTTATTAGAGGAAGATGAGATAAAAGAATTTCTTAAAAATTATTATGGAGAAGTTGCAGGGGAAAAACTATACGGTTATTTTGAGTATCTTCCGCAATATTTGCATAGTAAGGATATTAGATGTTTCTATAACACTAATGAGGTGTGGTGGGACAAAGAATTTGCTGAGAGATATTTGGGTTTTGTAAAGTCTGCAATTGAAGTAGCAAAAGTTAATGAAACCTACTATAAGCGGTTATTACCTATAAGTCTTTCTGCTAATTATGCGATGATAAAGACCTTATCATCTGAGGGCGAGACATCCTCCGCCTTAACAAAGTTGAGAGAAGAGGTCAAAGAGATTTTTACTCAGTTAGAGAGCAATTTTGGTAAAGATAGACTGGATAGTTATAAGACACTATTAGGATTATAAAAAGGATTTTTCATAAACTCTATCAATTCTCTGAGTGTTTCTTTAACTCTTCTAAGAGTTTTGACTCGTATATTTTGAGTTTCAGTGGCTCCGGGTCATCCCACATTTTTTTGAAGGCAAATCCTGGGATAACCCAAATCTCACCAGGCTTATACTCAAACACATAAGGATAACTCAATTGGCCACCAGGTTGTTTTGCAATTACAATAGGTTTCATCCATGTATTTCCATCATCTTCAGAAAGTGAGATTGAGAGTTCTTCTCTATGCCATGATGAGGGATATTCAGTATGTTGTGGCATAGGGCTTTTGGGATAGGTCCTTCCTTCAGGATTTAGCCTATTCCAAACAAGTAGCAGTCTCCCACTTGCTAATCTTAATAGGTAACCAGGCGAGTTGCTTGCATCAATATTGCTTGGAGTAATTATCCTCCAATACCTACCATCGTTTTCAGATATTGCTTGCCAGAACCTATCAAGCGTAGTTCTGATTAACATCATTAACTTTCCACTATTTAATTCTGCTATCGTTGGTTCAAGTGCACCATCGTGATGACCGTGTCCGCCAAGGTCAATCCAGTTACTTCTGTGCCAAGTTTTACCCTCGTCGTCTGAAAATACGGAACAGGCTATGAATCTACCAGGATTTGATGTGATATGGTCAAATGCACCAATTACTCTTCCGGAGCGAGTTTGGATTAATCCAAAAAAGTTAGTGTTGTACCCATCGAGTATGCATTGGTTGTCTATCCAAGTTTTGCCTTCATCAAGGCTACGAATTGCCCATACTTCTAACTTGCAGGTTTCTTTGGGCTCTTTTTTAGCTTCGTCCCAGTCAAATTTATATGTTGAAAAATTTAGATAGACTAAGATTAGGGTATTCTTTGCGGTTTTGATTATGTAGTATGAAGCGGGCTCCTCAGGATTTATACCATCACAAACAAATATTGGTTCGGACCAGGTTTTACCGCCATCTTTGCTCGTTTTGAATCCGGATTTATCTACGGTCCCGAGTAAGTCATCGGAAAGTTTTACAAAAGGTCCATTACAGGATACATCGAGAGGCTCGGCAATCGGATTTACCCATCTTTCTGAAAAAGTAGTGATACTAAGCAGAAGGGATAGAAGAAATAATAGATTAGTTAACGGGCTTCTCTTCATTTTAATCCCCTTCTATTTTAGCAGTGAAATTTAGTTTTGTTATTTCTACCTCTGCGTTGAATGGACCTGTTATTTCCCATCCTAAATTGAATGAGGTTAGATAAAAATCTGATATGTTAGAGTTCACAAAAAATCCCTTATCTTTTATTTCCTTTATTGCATTTTTGATTATTGGGGATAAAGATATGTTCAGATATTTTTCTTTACCATCTCCTGTAGGTTCTTTCCACAGAGTGTTTCCATCAACTACATAGATAAGTTTATTAGTGGTTGTAGGGGCACCTTTATCTAAGTCAAAGTATTTTGGAGGAATGGGGTATCGGTAGTCAAAAAGTGGAATGCCAAACCAAAAGTAATCATTGTAATCGTTGCTATTTGGATTTTTATTTGCAATAGTCCAGTAAGCGGTAATTTGGGCAGTGTGTAATGAGTTGTCAATCTTTGATAAAAGGTTTGGGTCGACTGTGCAATTGGTAATTCTGAATTTTATTTCAAAGCCGATTTTCGAATTTGCTGGGCTTATTATTGGTGAGAATTTATACTCAATCAACAAATGTGGCCAAGGTTCTCCGTACTTTCTCAGTCTTCCATTGAGCTCAGATATACCTTTGCAAAAAAGTTTTAGATAAGAGCCACTGTCTGCGAAGTAAATTTCTATTCTTTTGCAATCGTTTTCAGCAATCCATAGGTTATCTTTTGTCATTTTGAAATCCGAGGGATATATTGGTAGCCTTGTTCCCCATTGAGCAATTCTCCATTCCCGAGATTTTGTTTCAGGTTCATACCTTTTGGTAGGGGAGAAAATCCCAAGTGAGTTTGACTTGTCAATCGGACTGGAAGAAGATATTGTAAAGTCTTGCATAAGGCTTGAAATATTGAATCCTACTGAATTGCAGGTGTCCGAATGAATAGTTAATTGAAGAATCAAAACTATGAGGTATGTTGAGAATATTTTCGTATGAATAGGCTCGAGAATCCTTCTCTTTTAACATTATGTATATTTAGTAAAAGTAAATTACCAAAAAAGACTCTTGTAATAAAAATTGGAGACAAAAGGGATTAATAAGAGGATTCGTCTAATTTTACTGGACCTCTAAATACCCAGTAAACATAGGAGGTGTAGGCGAGGACGAATGGCAATACTGCAAAAACTATGCCCATCATGATTGCTAAAGTTTTGGGGCTCGATGCTGAATTGTATATCGTAAGTGAGTAGTACGGATTAAGAGATGAGCGAACTAAATCAGGGAACATATTAGAGGCAAAAAGTAATACCATTGAGACTATATAAAGAGAATTTACATAGAAAGCAAATTTTCCACTCTCTTTCCATATCAGTATTAGGGTAATCGCGAGAAGAGTAATAGATGCCAATCCGAATATGGTGTTTACTGCATTAGGTTTCGCCCTATCTACAGAGTAAATGGTCAATAGGGTTACCAAGGCAAAAAACACCACTACTGCTATGGCTAAAGTTTTTGCTATTCGCAACATCTTTAGTTGGAATTCACCTTGCGTTTTGAATTGCAAGTAAAGTGCCCCTTGTAAAGCGAAGACTAATACTGCAAGTATTCCGCTCGTTATAGTAGTTGGAGTTAAGAAGTCAAAAAATGTGCCGTGGAATACTCCTTTTTCGTCTATAGGAAGTCCGATTAGTGTATTTGCGCCTGCCACGCCAAGCAGAAATGTGGCTACTATGCTTGAAAGAGAAAAGAGGACATCCCAAAGTGCTCGCCATGCTTTTGAATCTTTTTTGCTTCTAAACTCCATCGAAGCCGCTCTGAAAATTAGAGCACATAATAACATCATAAATGGGGTGTAGAATGCTGAAAAAGCAACTGCATAAGCGGTCGGAAACGCAGCAAATAAAGCCCCACCAAAAGTTATCAGCCAAACTTCATTTCCATCCCAAACGGGACCTATAGAGTTCATCATTATCCTTCGCTCATCATCTCTTCTTGCGAGTAAGTGAAGGATACCAACACCAAGGTCAAAGCCTTCTAATACTGCATAAGCAAGTAGTAGCACCACTAACAAGATAAACCAGATAATGTTCAGTAGCATAATAGTTCTCCTTCACTTATTTATTATGCAAAGAAAAGTGATTTAAATTTCAGGTCCCTTACTAATTTTTTCTTTAACCAGGTAAATATAAAGTAAGAATAGTACTGTGTAGATAGAAGTAAACATTATTGTTGATGCAAGCACCTGAGAAGCGGAAACGCTTTTAGATACTGCATCATTGGTTCTGAGTAGCCCTTGCACAATCCATGGTTGCCTTCCTACTTCTGCAGCAATCCAACCCGTCATATTCGCAATGTATGGCAGAGGTAATGAAAAAGTAAAAATCCACAGAAGCCATTTGTGGTTGAAAATAGTGCCTTTCCACAACAAGAATGTGGCAAATGTTGTAAGTACTATAAAGAACACACCTAAGCCAGCCATTATGTGGAAAGTGAAGAAAGATAAGATAACTGGTGGAGTATCTTCCTCAGGGAACTGGTCAAGGGCTTTTACTGGTTTATTGAAATCAAAATGTACGAGAAAACTGAGTAACCCAGGAATTTTAATAGGGTATTTCACTACTTTTTCTTTTTCACTCGGGATACCAAAGATATAAAATGGAGTTCCTTCATCGGAGGTTTTGAAATGTCCTTCAAAAGCGGCGAGTTTAGCAGGTTGATGTTTTGATACTACAATAGCCTGATGGTGTCCAGCAAGTAAAATAAGATATGCATTTATTGCTCCAAGGACAAGGGCTGGTATAAAAGCCTTCTTTGCGAATTCTAAATGTTTGTTTTTGAGTATGTAATAGGAAGATATACTAAGCACGAAAAAACCGGCAGTTAATATAGAACTTGTGATTACATGTGAATATCTACCTACAGTAGAATAGTTAAAAAACATTTCCCAAAAATTTACAATCTCTGCTCTGGGACCGAGAGGCGTATCTACTATGTGGTATCCTGCGGGTGTTTGCTGCCATGAGTTTGCGACAATAATCCACAATGCGGATAGTGTAGCACCTAATGCAACCATTACAGATGAGAAGAAATGAGCACCTTTTGATATTCTGTTCCAGCCGAATATAAGGACCCCTAAAAATGTGGACTCAAGGAAAAAGGATATCAATGCCTCTGCAGCAAGGGGCGAGCCAAATACATCCCCTACAAATCGTGAGTATTCGGACCAGTTAGTGCCGAACTCGAATTCCATTACTATTCCTGTGGTTACCCCCATCGCAAATGTGATACCGAAAATCCTTGTCCAGAACCTGGCTAATTGGTCGTATACTATTTCATTAGTTTTCCATCGTTTGTAGAACCAATACACCATAAGCCAGCCTAAACCTATTGTTAGTGGAGGGTACAAGTAATGAAAACCTGCAGTCAGTCCGAATTGTATTCTTGCAAGCATTACAGGGTCGTTTAGCATTTTCCCTCTCCTTAAAATGTCTAACTGTCGTTAAGTATATAGAAATCCTCATTAACTAACATTTTTATTGCAACTTTTATTTCTAAAATTTCAAAAAATTGGTATCAAATTTATTTTTCGCAGTCTACAACCTCATAAGGACCAAGAAGTAATAAACTTTTCCTATTCAAAGTTTTGTATGGTTCTGGATTAAATACAAATGATTTGAGTTCAAGATACGAAGTAAAGGAAAGAGTTGGGATTAGCCCCCTTTTTACTAACCATTTAGGTATTTTGTAGGTAGACCAAGTAATTATTAATGTATCGTAAGATATGATTAGATCACACGGTATAGAAACTTCTTGCCATTCGGAAGTAGAATAGATAGTTAATTGGATTCTATGTACAGGAAACTCCCTATTGGTTAGGCTGAGTATATAAATGTATATGTCCGAATCACTACTTATGTGAACAGGTTTTAAGTTTAGTATGAATTCATCACAATTAACTTGATTTATCTGAGTTGTAAAGAAACCTCCTTCTTTTATCTCGTTTGATATAGATTTCCCGTTAGTATTTATTAGTTTTTTGCTTGCTAAGAAAAAACGCTCAGTAAAAATTGCGTTGTTTAAGTTAATCGTGGCAATTATGGATATATAGAGTGATATTAGAAAGGGAATAAGCCACGGTAGGGAAAGTAATCTGCTATCGGGCTTTCCAAAAACGGCCGAGAATATGGAGAGTAGTTTCATTCCAAGATGTAAACCCATAACTAATGATAGTATGACAAAACTTTTTGGTAATGGAGGGAGGTTAATGTTGAGGTGAGATAATAAAGAATCACCTGCAAAAAAAAGTATAAATGGTAAGAAGGAAATTGATTCAATAAGATTAGTTTGGTTAAATGGGGAGGCAAATAAGATTTGTAGTAAACTGCGGAATAAAATTTCTACTGCAACTATAATCATACCTAAGGACAACCAAAATGAAAATAGATTTGAATTAATGGAAGGACAAAAACCTACTAATTTAAACAAAGGCTCCAGATAAATACATAAAACTAATGATGCAGTAAGAACTACAGATAGATGTCCTAAGTAGGATATTATAAAACTAATTTTTTTCATGCACTTAATTTCTTCGTTGTGTTTTAGAAACTTATGTATCCTCATAATTGTCAAAAAAGTAAACTAATTATATTTTTTCTTGACATTGATGATAAAATTTTATAAACTATATTACAGAATTTGTGGGCGCAATTTGTATGAGTTAGGTAAAAAACTTGAAGTTATAATTTGAGCGAGGCTTTATGGCGAAACTTAATGAAGATAAAAATCTGAGTGTGAGTGGGGGAGTATCGAATCCTTCTGCAACAAAGTTAGAAGAGAAGAGGGATTCATCAGCGCAGTTAACAGGACATTCAGAAGTACTTACTCACGGAGAGAGAGTAAAGCGAGGGCAAATTGCTTCGGTTCAGCAAGGTAGGTATGGGACAGGACCAGCACCTTATGGCTACCGTAGGGGAGGTCCCGGAGAAAAACCCCTTGTGATTGATGATTATGAGGCAGAAATTGTTAGAATGATTTTCAGGGAGTATGTGAGGACTAAAAGCACTGGAAAAGTTGTAGAATATCTTCATTCCAAGGGTATCTACACACGCCAAGGGAAAAAATGGTCTCGCCAGGCTATATCTATCATATTATCCAACCGTACTTATCGAGGAAGAGTATGTTTCGGAGGGATTGAAACAGAAGGCTTGCACGACCCGATTGTAGATGCGGCACTCTTTTACAAGGCTAATGCAATTAGGCAAAGCAGGTCTCGAAAAAAGAAGGATACCCAGGAATAAGTAATTTATCTATTTAATGGGTACTGTGAAAAGAAGCAGGTTAGTTTTACTTAAAAAGTATGGGAGAGATGAAACTATATTATTCTTTGGTGAATGTTACTATAAATGGAATTTTAGTGCTAACTCAAATAAAGAAAAAGTTTCTAATTCGCCCTGCAAAATAAAGTTGGTTTTCAAAATTAAAAATGCCCCAAAATTGGATTTTTGAATTGTTTTTG
>CAZZMK010000167.1:0-6908 GCA_964655185.1 uncultured Nitrospirales bacterium
TAACAATCTCATTCCGTCGGGTTGTTGCATTCTTTTTATAATATTTCCGATATTTATGTTTGTTTTCACATCCTCTTTTGGTGATAGTTTAACTGCTAATGGAGTTAATTATCATAATGTAATTGTTGTTGAAGGAGAAAACCTTTTCTACATTTTAAATCCAATGGATGGTTCTATAAAAAGTGTTGCGAAAGATGATGTTGAGGATTTGGTGATAGATACTCCCGATAAAAATGGTAAACTTAAAAGTGAATGGGAGCGGAAGAGAACATCAGAGAGGAATATTCTTTTGGCGGACACTCGTCGTAGTTCTTTCCAATCGGATAATTCCGTGGAGAAAGGAGAATTGCTAAAGCCTACATCTGTGCTCTTCAGTGAAAAGAAAGAGGGGATAATTAGAATTATTAAGGAAGATGATAATAATGTTAGGAGAGGTGATAGGAAAATTGCCAACCGCATATCAGAGGATGTTGGTGTAAGATTGCTACCAGGGAGTAAAGGGATTGTAGTTGCGCATAATGCACCTCAGTATGCTGGTTTTGGGTCTTATCCGTATAGTGGGTCAAATGTTTTGCCCAAGGTAGTATTAAGGAATCCACCTGTATCAGGTGCAATAGGTAACTATGGTATGCCGGGTATGATGGGGTTTGGTTATCCGGGTAGAGGAATTGCCCCGACATACGGTGGTAGGCCATTTCCTATGCAAGGAGGTTATTTCGGTGGATTTGGAGATGTAACAATAATAAGTAATATTTCAGACATGTTTTTTAATATTGATGATAGAATAGTGGGGGAATTCCCATATAGTTTTTACTACCTTTATCCCGCATCTTCGAATGAGTCTTCTCTTAAATATAATAGGAAGAATCGATAGGGTTTATAAGTAATTTTTTCGGATAATATAACAGTTTTCTGCTGAAATTGAGAGAACGGCCTTTTGTGAAAATTAATTAAACAAGTTTTTTAAAGACTTGGTCATCGAAAGTTGGGACGAGGGTTTCACCCGGCTGTAATACGATAAAGTCCTCGGGGTTTGACCAGTCGCCGTAAAGCCATCTTATAAGTAGAGATGGATTTCCCCGTAGTTCTTTATATTTCCATCCCATATGCTTGGCACATCTAATGGCGTATTGTCGTGCCCAGTCGCGATTACCTATGGCGAGGTCTATGTAAACTGCAGTGTCGTAGTTTTGTTTCCAGTTCTCACTCGATTTGATTATAAATTCCGCATTTTCCTTGCCATAGACTTCTTCGAAAATTTCTTTAACGGCAGATTCTCTATCGGGTCCGGGCATTATATTGTCTTCAATCCAACCTGGAGTAAACCAATATGTTCCCGGATTCTTTGAGAAGAACTCTCTATATCTTTCTTTACTGCCGAGGAAGAATGTTATGCAGTCGTGTGCTTTTACAATGACGAGCGGGATGTTTTTTGCTTTGAGGTTTGATAGTCCTTTACTGCATAGTCCATATCCGATCAGAATTGCATCGTAGTTTCCAGTATCAAGTTTCTCTACTGTGGTTTGAACCTCTTGCTGTAATAATTCTGGGACATCATGTAGTCCCTGTTCTAAAAAGAAGAAATCGTAAGTATTTGGTAGTTGTGAAGCATAGTAGGTTATTTCTCTCCATAGAACGTGGCAAGCCACTACTGCGAATCTTCGAGGTAGTGTAGGTTTTAGTTTTACTCGCAATAATCGTCTTAGTTCTAAGGCATCCATAATTTTAGGTTAAATGAAGAGGTTTATGTTTGCATTACCTGCTTCACCGAGATAATATCCTACACCACCAATCTCTACACCGTCAATGAGTTCTTCTTTCTTTATACCCATCACATCCATTGACATAGAGCAAGCAACGAGTTTAACACCCGAGTTTATAGCGTTTTGTAATAATTCGGGTAAGCCCATTATGTTTTTAGTTTTCATTATGTATTTCATTAGTCTTGTTCCTATGCCTGCCATATTCATTTTAGAGAGTTTGAGAGCATTTACACCGAGTGGCATCATTATGCCAAACATCTTCTCGAGGAGTGTTTTTTGTATCTCAACTTTTGTTTTTTTTCTCAGAACATTTAGTCCCCAAAAAGTGAAGAAAATGGTGGTATTGTAGCCCATACTTACTGCACCGTTGGCAATTACGAATGCTGCGAGCACTTTATCTAAATCATTTGAAAAGCATATTATGGTTAAACCTCGCTTTTTAGGTGTTGTGCATTGAGTTTCTGTTTCTTCAGCAGGTAAAGGAACGGGTCCTTTCACAATCTCTACAACATAGCCTTTACCTTCTGATTTGATGTTAATTAGTTTATGACCGGTGTTCTGACACCAGGCGGGTACGTCGCAAGTGAAACCTACATCTGTAGCAAAAACTTCGAGTACATCCCCTGGTTTTAGTAGTTCTATAGCCTGTTTTACTTTCATTAGTGGTCCGGGGCATTGTAGTCCGGACACATCTAATCTATGTTTTTCAGGTTGAACTATGGAGTCATCTGCAGGGGCTGTTTCGGATTTTATTGGTCCTGGGGAAGTTGGCTTTGTATATGTAAATTGAGGTTTTCTGTGGAACCAACTCCAAGTTCTATATCCACCGTTGAGATTTTTTACATTGAATCCTTTTTGCTTTAGGAACCTGTAAGCAATGTAGCCTCTCAAGCCTACAGCACAATATGTAATTATTGTTGCATCTGTCGGGAGTTCATTCACCCGAGAGCGTAGTTGGTCAACGGGTATAAGCGTAGAGCCGGGTATAGTTCCTGCTTCTGCTTCTGCGGGTTCGCGCACATCGAGTATGAAAGCGTTAGATGGGATTTCATCAGGGTTTACTACTTCAACATCACCTCGGATTATGTTTGATGCGACATAACCAACCATATTAATACCGTGTTTGGCACCGCCCCACTGCGGAGAGTAAGCGAGTTCTTCATCTTCGAGGTCGAAAACAGTTAATTTGTGTCGTAAAGCCATTGCAAGCGTGTTAATCATACTCTCTACACCTTCGTATCCGACTACTTGTGCACCGAGTATGTAGCCATCAGGTTTGAAAATAATTTTAACGCTAACTGGTTGGGCTCCGGGATAATATCTTGGGTGTTGCATTGGATGTACATATGCCTTGTGGTAAGGAATGCCTTGCTGTTTCACTTGTATTTCAGTCAACCCCGTTTGAGCGACTGCAAGATTGAAGACTTTAACTATACCCGTGCCTTGTAACCCGCCAAACTTTGAGTTTCTTCCGCAAATGTTATCCGCGGCAACTCTACCTTGTCTGTTTGCGGGACCTGCAAGTGGTACGGAAGTTCTACCACCTGTAACAATATCGTAAGTATCTACTACATCACCCACAGCGTAGATGTATGGGTCGCTCGTTTGCATATGTTCATTTACTACTATATATCCACGAGGAGTAGTCTCTAAGCCAGCATCAATTGCCAATTTACTGTTAGGCTTTACACCTGCACACATAAATACTAT
This sequence comes from uncultured Nitrospirales bacterium, assembly GCA_964655185.1. GTDB lineage: Bacteria > Hydrogenedentota > Hydrogenedentia > Hydrogenedentales > Hydrogenedentaceae > Hydrogenedens. The sequence continues at coordinate 3,474 of CAZZMK010000167.1, forward strand.
GTCGCTATCTACTACCTTGCCACTCTTTAATTGGACTTTGCCGTCTTCGGATATGCTTTGGGCGGTCTCGTTTAGATACACATTAACTTTATTTACTAATAGTTCTTGTAAAATCGGCGTGGTCATCTCAGAATCCATTCGAGGCATAACATGGTCTTGCATCTCTACGAGAGTAACTTCTAATCCACGGTGCTTTAGGTTTTCCGTAAGTTCTAAGCCGATAAAACCAGCACCAATGACGCAAGCGTGTTTAGATTGAGGGAGTCTCTCCATTATCCTATCCATGTCACTTAAATGATTCAGCACAAAAACACGCTCTGAGTTAGCACCAGGTATGGGGGGAACTATAGGAGTAGAACCTGTTGCTATGACGAGATAGTCATAAGGGAATGTCAGGGTTGTATTGTTTATTAGATTTTTAACTATTACTTCTTTTTTATCTCGATTTATTGCTATTACCTCATGATTGGTTCGGATGTCAAGTCCGTATCGCCCCTGTAAGCCTTTTACGGTTTGCACCAATAGGGATGAGCGGTCAGGAATAATTCCGCCAATGTGATAAGGCATTCCGCAGTTGGCGTAGGATACATCGGAGCCTTTCTCGAAAACTGTTACTTCAATAGAATCATCCAATCTTTTTAATCTGGTGGCACAACTCATACCGCCTGCCACCCCACCAATTATGATTACTCTTTTAGGCATAGTTAAGTCTCCTTGTTAATTAATGTTTAGTGTTAAAAATTACAATTTGCTTATTCGTTTGAGCAAAGTTTTGAGAAAATTTTTAAAAGTTGTTCTTGGAATTCCTCAAGATTTTCTCCTGAGGACTTAATTTCGCTTAGGCAAGAGTGCATGTGTTCTTTCAGAATTACCTGACCGAGCGAGCGGAGCGCGCCTCGTACTGCGGAGACTTGCTTTAGAATCTCAAAGCAAGGCTTATCTTCCATTACCATAGTTCTTAGGCCTCTAACTTGACCTTCAATGCGGTTGATTCTCTCGACAATTCTTTTTTTCTTTTCGTCCATAATTTCTTATCCCTATATACATATACCTGGTATAAGTATAATATAATCTTATATACAAAAACAAATTCCTAACAAAGTTTATTCGTTTGTAGGAAATTTGTTTTGGGATGGTGGGTTAAAACGAGTATGAAGGCTTTTAAAATAAAGAGGCGGGAAGTGGATGTAAGGTTTCGCTGGTCATTTGCGGGCAACACGCCGCCCTTCTTAGTCCTGTTCGGGACTTTGACGAAACCCTCCAGTTCCCGCCAAAACTTTTAAGAGGTTACCACCTCTTTGTTCTCATTAATTCAACTTTCAATAATATTTTTGCACAAAAAATTGATTAAGTCAAAAAAATTTTATTCCCAAAAATAATCTCTTTTTAGTTACCTTTTGCTGTAATAAGCACAAGGAGGAGGTGGATAATATTTTCTCTATTTTTTTGTTGTTGGATAAAGAAGAATCAAATTGTTTAAGTCCAGTTTTCAGGGAGTTGGATAATAGGAAGTTTAGGGATATCTTTCCATTTGCCGTTAGTAAAATCGGGGAAGTTAACTTTTTCTCCGCCCATACGCACGGATTGCTCGGAGAGGTCTACAACAGCAGACCAAGTGGCATTGTCGTATACATCGGGCAGGGATGTAATTCCGGTTCGCACTGCTCTCACAAGTTCGCGTACCGTTATGTAATCGCCTAAGCCGTGTCCACCTTTGATTTCATTATTTTTACCATACTCGGTCCAGAGGGGATGAGGATATTTCTCCATATATGGAGCAAAGTCTTCCCAAGTATCTTTTTGTGGACTTATTCCCTCTAAATATATTTTCTGAAAAGAGCCGTAGTAAATTCCTTTGGTTCCTTGTAAGCGGAAGATTAAGTCGTAAGGTCTTGGTAATGATGTGTCGTGGTATAGTACAACAGACTTACCTTGGGCAGTTTGTAACATAGAAGTGTTTACATCGCCTAAGGTGTATTCTAATGAACATAATGGATGGTTCTCACCAAATTTGCTTTTGAAGTATTCTTTTACTCCTTCTGCTCTCGTGCTGATGCTTACAAGGCTAATAAATCGGTCTCCGCGATTTATATCCAGCCATTGCGATATAGGTCCAAGGGGATGTGTTGGATAGGTGTTTCCTCTTTTTTGACGGTGAATTTCTCCACGCCAGGTTAATTTTCCTTTTTCATCGGCCAAGAGGAATCTACAATCGTGTTGGTACCCGCCTTGAGCGTGCAAGACCTCGCCGAATAGTCCTTCCCGTATCATTCGCAAGATTGTCAGAGGTTCCTGAAAGTAGCATACATTCTCAAGCAAATAACAAGGTTGTTTAGTTTGTTCGGATGTTTTGATTAAAGCCCAACATTCATCCAAAGTAACTGCACCGGGTACTTCCAAAGCGGATATTTTGCCTGCTTTCATTGTTGCTATAGCCACAGGAGTATGCCATTCCCACGGGGTAGCACAAATAACGCAATCGAGGTCGTCTCGCTGAACTAATCTCTCAAAGTCACGTTCGCCTTGGCAGTAGAGTTCGGGGACAAAATCTTGTCGTTGTTTGCATAGTTCCTGAGTTTGTTGAGCGTGTTGCGGGATGATGTCCGCAATTGCTCGAACTTCTACATCTGATTTTCGCGTGAGCAAATCAACAAGAAAATGCCCTCGCCTACCTGAACCAACAATACCTATTCGTGCTTTTTCTTTCAGTTCGGGTGTAGCAAACATTCTAACACTTATCGGCACTGTAGCAGATAAAGCAATTGCTGATTTAAGTAAAGTGCGCCTGTTAATCTTCTGGTTTTCTTTCATAAACTACTCCTTTTATATCTAATTTAAGTAATAATGGCACAAAAATGAAAGTTTTTCAATTAAAAATTGCTTTGGAAGTGTTGTGAAAAATGCATTACTGGAATGCTTTTGAAGGTTTAGTATAAACAGATAACCTATAGGACAAAAAGATTAATATTTTTCCGAGCGTATGGGCACCGCATGCGGTGCCCTATGAGACCAAGAAAATCTTAGTTGAAACCTCCCGGCTTCATGCTTTTCCATTTTGTAAATTTATAGAAAAGTCTCCATGCTTTTTGTTGTAAGAAGTATTATTCACATAAAAGTACCGAAGGCGAGGACGCTTCAAAATACACAATTCAAATATAGTGATAGGTTTACAAAAAAGAAAAAATTGTAGTTCAAATTGAAAAAACTCCTCTTTTTGGTGTTCTTTCTCTTAGTGTGAAGGTGCTTAAAAATATGTGTTACCCATGTCCTGTAGTGAGCATGTGGAAATTATCGAGGTTGAGTATTTAGGAGGAGTAATTTTTGAGCAAATAGAAGGATTTTTACCCATTTAATATAGAGTTGGTGATAGGGAATGCTTTTGGTTAAAGTCAATTCAGTTAAGGCTGGAATGTGACGCACATAAAAATAATGGTG
>CAZZMK010000168.1:0-4365 GCA_964655185.1 uncultured Nitrospirales bacterium
ATTTTGAAAAGATTAAGCCTGATAGTAAAACAAAATTAGTGGTAGATGTAGACCCATATCAAATTTACTGATATAGTAAGTTTGCATTTCAAGATTTTAATGAGGATTTGTGATGATGTGTATAAAGGCATTTTTATTTGATTTAGATGGTACACTTGTAGATTCTGAAATAATGTGGGTTTATGCGGTGAGAGATTACTTAGTTGATAAGGGAATTGATTTTGATTACGCATCCGCAGTAGAGTTGGTGTATGGAAATCCTTGGGAGTATATATATGAAGAAATAGCGAAGAAGTATCCATTTCTTGAGGATGAAATTCCAAACCTTATAGAGAGGATATATCCATATTTTAATAAGTATACTCGTGAGATGGAATTGGCTATTCCAGGCTCTATTGAACTTCTCAAAAGGTTGTCTAAAAATTACCCTTGTGCGATTGTGTCTGGCTCATATAGAAAAGATGTTGAAAATATGGTTGAATCGCTTGGTATTGGTAAGTATTTGGAATTCTTTCTTGGGAAAGAGGATTATTTTCCGGGTAAACCGCATCCTGCTGGTTACCTTAAAGCGGCTGAGATACTCGGTGTAGAGCCGAAGGAGTGTGTGGCTTTCGAGGATTCGACAGTTGGCTTCAAGGCAGTGAAATCTGCAGGGATGTATTGTGTTGCTTTGGTTAGAGAAGGAAGACCACTTCAAGACCTTTCGTTGGTTGACCTTGCTCTTCCTGATTTAAGTTTATTCACAGTTGATATGCTAAAAGAGAAAAAAGAATCTAAATTAGCGGTTGAAAAAACTTATCAAGAAGAGAAGTAAATTTATAATCACGGTCAGGATAAGACTTACTACAATTGAAGTAACGATTGGGAAGTAAAAAGTTCCACTTTTCCCTTCAATATATATATCTCCAGGTAGTCTTCCTAATTTTATTGGGAGGTATGTTAGTAGAAGGAGTATTGCACCAATTAGTACTAAAAATAAGCCAGTGTAAATTAGGAATTTCCCCATTAAATTCATATTTTATCGCCTCCTTCTCAGGATACATTGTTTATATACATTTAATGTTTCCTGAGCAGTTTTTCCCCAAGTGAATGAATTAGCATAGATAATTCCGTTTGCTATGAGAGTTCGTTTTTGTGATTCGTCCTCAATTACTCTTATGATACTTTCAGAAATATTGTCTACATTATTTGGGTCAACAAGGATTGCATAATTTGTATAAATTTCTTTCAAACTCCCTGTATTTGACACAATTACTGGTATTCCACATTTCATAGCCTCTAAAGGTGGTAAGCCAAAACCTTCATATAGACTTAAATATAAAAATAATTCAGCCCCACCCATAATGTAAAGTATATCTTCATCCTCAACATATCCTAATAAATGTATATGCTCTCTATAGCGAGACTTGTTAATAACTTTATCGATTTCACTCGTTTTCCAACCTTTTCTACCGATTAGAACTATTGGTATGCGGACTGCAGGAAAGGATTTTTCCCAGCCTCTTATCATATTGGGGATATTTTTTCTCGGCTCAAGTGTTCCGAGGTAAAGTATATATCTAGATGGTAGTTTATACTTTTCTCTTATTTTGGATATTTCGTGGGTACTTACAGGTTTAAATGAATCGGAAACTCCGAGATATATTGTTTTTATCTTTGTGTCGGGTATATTAAAGTATTTTTTTATTTGTGACGCTATATATTGTGAATCAGTAATTATCATATCGGCGTTTAATATAGATTTAGGAATAGTAACTTTATAGTAAGTAGACATATGAATAGGGAACCATTTTGGGTTTTCAAGAAAAGCGAGGTCGTGAATAGTAACTATAGTAGGTACTTCAGGGTAGATAGGTCCATAGAAAGCAGGATGGTGGATGATGTCGATTTTATTTTTACTTATATAAGATTTTATGTAGTAGGGTAATAGAAGTCTTGCTATTATCTTATCCCGTGGGAGAGAGATATGTTTTATCTTGGGAGAAGTAATATCAAGTTTGGAAGTTGCACATAGATGGAGTAAAAAGTTTTCCGGGACGTTTAATAGTGCCTTAATTAATTCTTCAGTGTATCTGCCTGTTCCGCTTTTGTTTCCTATTTGTATACCATTAATCAGAATATTAATCATCGATTGCTACTTTTTTATATACTTCGTAATGCGTTTTGGCTGTCAATTCCCAATCAAATTTTTTAGATTGAGAAAGGCCATACTGTATTTGTTTTTCAACCTCTTTGGAATTAGTTAATAACTCCATTATTTTCTGTGCAAATCCTAATGTATCGTATGGGTCATGTGTAATGCCGTGTTCTCCGACCACTTCACGTAATGCCCCTCTATTTGATGATACTACAGGACATCCGCAAGCCATCGCCTCAAGTACAGGGATTCCAAATCCTTCTTCGAGACTTGGAAAGATAAATGCATCTGCGGAGTTATAAAATAATCTTAAGTCGGAATGTTTTTCTATGTAGTCAATTATAATAACTTTTTCTGATTTTTTTAGTTTACAAATTTTTTCGGCAACTTTGGGAAAACTGGGGGTTTTCTTGCCCACAATTACAAGAGAGTGAGGCAGTTTATCTGTAATGTGTGCAAATATGTCTATAAGACCATCCACATTTTTTCTATCTTCTATTGTGCCAACGAAGAGAATAAAAGGAAATTGTATTGAGTGTTTTTTCTTTAATTCAGCAAGAGCGTTTTGTTTGTCTGATGGGTAAAAAATGTCTCTATCTACACCGGGATACGCAACTGAAATTTTCTCGGGTGGAACTCCAAGGATGTTTGTAATTTCCTTTTTAGAGTAATTTGAGCAAGTGATTATATGAGATGCGATTTGTGCAGAGGTATGAATTCTTTTTGAGAATAGGGAAACAATTTTTTTGTTAGATTCAAATACATTTTTTAAGAATGATAAATCATATATCGTCAAGATACTTTTCATCTTTACAGGGGGAAGATAATAATTGGTGGCGTGATATAAATCAGCAGTGGGCAATATGTAGTCGAGACTTGGATAAGAGAAAGTGTTCCAATATTTGTAGAGTAATGTTGTGGGTATGGGTACGGTTGTGGTCTTTTTTATTTTCTTGAGGATTTCTATAGAATCTTTAGAAAATTTTCTTATGCCTGTTGAAAAGCCGTAATAATCTATCTCGTTGTATTGTGAAAGAAGTTTTTTTAGGGTATAGTATAAGTAATTCCCTATGCCTGTTTTTTGTCCTCTAAGTGGGGTTATGTCAATGATTACTTTAGTCATTAGAAGAAACTTTGAGTTTTAATAATAGTTATGAGTTATTCTATAATTTATAACACTTGTTTTTTGATATCATTTAGATATTAATAATAACCTAAAACACAATAGAAAGGAGAACGTTTATGTTAATTGATTTTGGTGGGGTGAAGGAAGAGGTTATAACTCGCAAAGAGTTCCCGATGTCAAAAGCTAAGAAGATTCTGAAAGATGAAGTTATTGCAGTAATAGGTTATGGTGTTCAAGGTCCAGCACAGAGTTTAAACTTGAGAGACAATGGGTTCAATGTAATAGTTGGGCAAGACCCAAATTTCAAATCTGACTGGGATAGAGCGGTAAAAGATGGTTGGAAACCTGGGAAGACTTTATTTGATATAGAAGAGGCGTGTGAAAGGGGAACAATAATTCAGATGTTAGTCTCTGATGCGGCGCAGAGGGCTATCTGGCCTAATGTGAAGAAGCATTTAAAACCCGGGAATGCCTTGTATTTTTCTCACGGCTTCTCGATAGTTTACAAAGATTTGACGAAAGTAATACCTCCCGAATATGTTGATGTTATAATGGTTGCGCCTAAGGGTTCGGGTACCTCAGTTAGGAGAAACTTCTTGAGTGGTGCGGGTATAAATTCGAGTTATGCAGTTGCTCAAGATTATACAGGTAAAGCGTTAGAGAGATGTTTAGCGATAGGGATTGGAATAGGTTCGGGGTATCTTTTCCCGACTACCTTTGAGAAGGAGGTGTATAGTGATTTAACTGGTGAAAGAGGTGTTTTGATGGGTGCTTTAGCAGGGATTATGGAGGCACAGTATCAAGTTTTGCGCGAAAATGGTCATAGTCCCAGTGAGGCTTTTAATGAGACAGTGGAAGAACTTACTCAGAGTTTGATTAGACTTGTTGATGAAAATGGTATGGATTGGATGTATCGGAATTGTTCTGCCACTGCCCAGAGGGGAGCATTAGACTGGAAGCCTAAATTTAAGAAAGCCACCTTGCCTGTATTCAGAGAGTTGTACAAGAGAGTAAAAAATGGCGATGAAGCGAGAAGAGTGATTAGAGCATTGGGTAGACCCGATTATAAGATTCAACTTCAGAAAGAACTTGAGGAAATGGC
>CAZZMK010000169.1:0-9318 GCA_964655185.1 uncultured Nitrospirales bacterium
GTAACCAAGTCAGAGGCATAACTAAAATTTTCTTGATTTTATAGTGCTCCGTAGGTGCACGGCATGCTGTTTATCGTGGGTTGACTTATAAATTCGCACCTATGGTAGGATAGTAATCAATAAAATTGCATATAATGGAATAAAACTACTTCCTGAATCAAATAGATATGAATTTTATTAGAAAAAATATTATACTTGTAATAAAGTAAAAAATAGCCAAATTACTAGAAGTATCTTATAATTTCTTCTTTTTATTATCATTTCTATCTAATTAAAAATTTCATAAATGAACTAATTTGTTGAAAAATATGGTATAATTTTTATATGCATCGCGAATTATAATTAAAGGCAGAGAGATAATTTAACAAACACTAAATAAGAAGGATATTTCTAATATTTTATTTCCTCAATAAAAACCTTCCTCAGTGAGGTTGGGATGAAGGTTTTTTGAAGGGAGGAAGATATTAGGGCAGACTTCAAGAAAGTAACCTGTGTCAAGAGCAAAAAATAATTATAGGAACTTCTTTTACTACTGGAATGCAGTAGAAGGATGGTTTCCTTTTTGCTTCTTCGCTTAATCGGAGAAAAAAGTAATGACTTTCAACGAAAAAATGAAAGGAGATTAAATATGGTCGAGGTGAGTATACTTAAACTTGGTTACTCTAATGAAAAAATTTTAACTTTACAACCTCCAAATAAATGGAGATTGCTGAAGAGAAAAGTATTGTTAATGAGGGCCTTTTTACTTATTTCTGTTTTTTTTAGTTCGGTTAGTTCTTGGGCGGTGATTTCGATAAGTAGTATAGTAGAACTACAGAAGATAGGGAATGACCCTGGGTATCCTTTAGATGAAGAATATGAACTGACACAGGACATCGATGCCACGGATACTCAATACTGGAATGGCGGAAAGGGTTTTATCCCCATCGGCAACTCAACTAATTCATTTAAGGGCAAATTTAATGGGAAAGGGTTTAGGGTAATAAACTTATACATTTCCCGAGCGGATGAAGATAATGTTGGTTTATTTGGACATACTCGGGGACTATCGGAGATAAGTTCGTTAGCCTTGGAAAATGTATACATTTTAGGAAGAAACCAAGTAGGAGGGATAGTAGGCTTTAACTGCTCTAATATTATTGATTGTCATTGCACAGGTTTTACATCAGGAAATTTAACTGTTGGCGGAATTGTCGGAATGAACTACGCGGTAATAGAAGGATGTCATGCAGATGTGTTAGTTTCAATTACAGGGGGCACTTCATTTGGTGGAGGCATAGCAGGTGGTAATCAGGGAACCATTAATTATTGTTATTCAAGGGGGCAGGTTTTCGGTGATTTTGCTTATTATTTAGGAGGATTAGTAGGTTGGAATCAGAATGGGTCGGTAAATTTCTGCTATTCAACAGGGGATGTTTTATGCTATCAATACGCTGGAGGACTAATTGCATTAAATACTGGTACTGCTACGGTAAATAATTGTTTTTCTGTAGGTTTAGTTTCTATTGAGGAAGATTTTGCAGGGGGCTTAGTTGCGTGGAATAGTGGTTCTATTAACAACTGTTACTCTGTAGGTCTCGTCAAGGGAGGTAATAACATAGGTGGATTGATTGGATATAATGAGGGTGTAGTAATTAGTTCTTACTGGGATATTGATACTTCAGGACAGACTGAGTCTGCGGGGGGAAAGGGAAAATATACAAGTGAAATGATGCAAGAACTTACATACGATGGTTGGGATTTCGTAAGGGATTGGGACATTTTAGAAACTTGGACTTATCCTTGGTTACAGCAGTTACCCTGCCCATATAATAGAGTAATTCCTATAGGTAGCATAATAGAACTGCAAAGGATAGGAAATGAACCAAATTATCCTCTGGATGCAGATTATGTTTTGGTTCAAGACATAGATGCCAGCGAAACAAAACTCTGGGATGGTGGAAGGGGGTTCAAGCCCATAGGTAATGAGACTAATCCTTTTGAAGGGAGTTTGAACGGGAAAAATTATAAAATTACAGGTCTGTTTATCTTTCGTGATACAGAGCAACATGTAGGTTTGTTTGGATACATTGGCAACTCAAGTCGTATTGAGGCTTTGATTTTAGATGATGTGCAAATAATAGGGATGGAAAGAACAGGAGGGATTGTTGGATTTAATAAAGGAGAAGTAACTCATTGTACTGTATCAGGCACAGTTACCGCATCCTATTCTGCAGGAGGTTTAATTGGAGTCAATGCAGGAGTTGGGAAAGTTGTTAGTTATTGTGCTACAAATTGTTCTGTAAGCGGTAAGAGTTATTTAGGAGGTCTAATAGGTATAAATGCTAGTGGTGTGGAAAATTGTTATTCTACAGGAACTACTACAGGGGAATATATGATAGGAGGTTTAGTAGGTTACAACACTGATACTTATGTGCGCTATAGTTATTCTGTTGGTGAAGTAAACGGTTCAAATGATTATATTGGAGGACTTATAGGATACAATGAGGCAGAGGTTACGAATTGCTTTTCTCTCAGTCCTACCTCCGGTGAGACTTATATAGGTGGGTTGATAGGTTACCTTACCTTTTTAGGTTATGTAAAGAATTGTTATTCAGCAGGAAGGGTAGAAGGTTTTACTGATGTAGGTGGACTCATAGGATTTGGAATCGGTAGTGGTGTAGATAATAGTTACTGGGATATAGAAACATCAGGTCAAATTAGTTCTTCCGCAGGGGTAGGTAAAACAACAGAAGAGATGAGACGGCAAACTACATATGTAGGTTGGGATTTTGACCAGATATGGAATATTTTAGAAACTCGGACCTACCCATGGTTAGAGAGTTTACCTCCTCCGTTTAATATTGGAATTCCTATAAGTAGTATAAATGAATTACAGATGATAGGAAATGAAATAGGATATCCACTCGATGGGTATTACGAGTTGACACAGGACATAGATGCCAGTGAAACCGCATCCTGGAATGGCGGAGAGGGATTTATACCCATTGGAGATAGTACAAATCCATTTATTGGGAGATTTGATGGCAAAGGTTTTACTATTCAGGGGTTATATGTTTCGAAAACAAGTAATGATTACATTGGGTTATTTGGCTATATAGGTGAAGGAGGTAACATCCAAAATTTAAACCTGGAAGATGTAACCATTCGGGGATATAACTATGTGGGCGCACTTGTCGGAATGAATTTAGGCGGGAATATCTCGAATTGTAATTCTGCGGGGTCCGTCTCAGGGAATATGTATGTTGGCGGATTACTTGGCTGGAACGGTGGAGGAACAATCTCTAATTGCTCAACAGGAGGTGATTTATCAGGCTCAGATGAAGTTGGAGGAATTTGTGGTAGAAATGCAGATGGGAGCGTTGTCAATTGCTATTCTACTATGAGTATTAACGCAAACGGGTATAGTATAGGTGGAGTAATTGGGAGAAATTACTTGGGAACGGTAGAAAAGTGTTTTGCTTTAGGGAGTGTCGTTACAGATGGAGGTAATGTCGGCGGTTTGGTAGGAACCAATTATATAGGAAACATTACTAACTGTTTTTCAACAGGTGCCGTCTCAGGTATCGAGATTGTTGGCGGACTGCTTGGTGCAAATATGTGGGGCACTTTAACAAATTGTTATTCGATTGGTGCAGTCGGAGGCGTAAATGATGTGGGTGGTTTGATAGGGTACAACGAAGGTACAATTATCAACTGTTATTGGGATACTGAGAGTTCCACACAGAGCCAATCCGCGGGAGGGATAGGTAAAACCACAGCAGAAATGAAACAACAAGCAACTTATGAAGGATGGGACTTTACTATTATCTGGGACATCATAGACACATGTAGTTACCCATGGCTAAGAAGTTTACGCAATCCCTACCTTGTTCAGGTCCCGAGAGTAGTAGACTTAACATTATCGGGAGCAGAAGCATTACTAATTGGAATAGGATTAAGATTAGGTGAGGTAACCCAACAATGTAGTGATATCACGCCTGCAGGTATAATCATAAGCCAATCTCCAAGTTCTGGCGTCCATTTACTACCGTGTGGGATGGTAGACATAGTTGTATCTACAGGTCCATGCAATGAAGGCGAAGGTACAGCGGAGGGTACATCAGAAGGAGAAGGAATAGTAGAAGGTGAGGGGATAACAGAGGGTGAAGGTATAATAGAAGGCACGCCAGAGGGTAGTTTAGAAGGGGAAGGAGTACTCGAAGGCACAATAGAGGGTGAAGGTGTAGTAGAAGGCGAAGGCGTAGTAGAAGGTACATTAGAAGGAGAAGCTACAGTAGAAGGTGAGGGAAACACAGAGGGTGAAGGTATAATAGAAGGCACGCCAGAGGGTAGTTTAGAAGGAGAAGGAGTACTCGAAGGCACAATAGAGGGTGAAGGTGTAGTAGAAGGCGAAGGCGTAGTAGAAGGGACTCCAGAAGGTGAAGGAACATCAGAAGGTATATCCGAAGGTGAAGGAACTTCTGAAGGTACTCCTGAGGGTGAAGGTGCACTGGAGGGCGAGGGAACTATGGAAGGAACTCTCGAAGGTGAAGGCGAAGGGAGTATCGAGGGAACACCAGAAGGCGAAGGTGAAGTATTACCTCCGCATAATGCAGACCAGAATGGAGATTGGAGAATAGGTTTATCTGAACTACTCCGTGTGATTCAATTCTTCAATATAGGAGAGTATCACTGCGATGTTCAGGGAGAAGACGGATATAATCCAGGACCGGGAGACCATAGTTGTCAACCGCACGCGTCGGATTATAATCCGCAAGATTGGAGAATCAATTTGACTGAGTTATTGAGGTTGATACAGTTCTTCAATATGGGTGGATATCGTCCGTGTCCAGAAGACCCCGAGAGTGAAGACGGCTATTGCTCTGGCCCGTGATTGTACAGTAAAGCAAGTATACGCAGTTTGTAGTTATAAATTACGATAACGGGAAGAAGAAATTACTCCTCTACTAATTCTCGAGTTGTTTCAGAAATATGAACCTTCTTAGGCAAGAGATGAGTAGGTACAAATAGATAGGACGCTATCAGTGTTGGAACAACTGCACTGGCAATCACAGCAATTACAATATATGAATATTGGTCAACATTTATTATTCCGTGAGAATAACCAAATAATGCGGATATAGTTCCGAAAGTTAAACCCGTAGACATCATCAGCGTATAGTACCACTTTTCATTCTTTTCATCACGAAATTGCGATATCACAGGGTAAAGACCAAAAATTTTAGTAGTCACTTTTGCTCCTAACAATGCGATAACTAATAGCGGAGCAGAGATTAATGCGGGAATAGAGACCAACGTACCCGCTCGCAAAAAATAAAATGGCGTTAGAAATCCTACGGTAAGTGTACGCAATCTGCGAAACCAAATATGATTTCTTTGACTGAATTCCGCAAGAATCATCCCCGCTATATAAGCAGGGAGCACCGCTTCATTTCCTGACCACAAAGCCAGAGCGCTCAATGCAAACAGAGAAAAGGCTATCCATTTTGTTCGTATGGCGGCTGTTCTATTCCCGTATACTTCCGTTAAATGATTGGTAACATAAGGAAAGAGTAGTAAAAATCCTGTAGTAATGAATATAAAAATAATACTTTTGTATGTAAAGGGTGCGAAAATAATACCCAGAGCAAGTACGGTGCCTATATCATTAATAAAGCAGGCTCCGAGAATGCCTTTTCCAAATTCAGTCCGATTTAATCCTGTATCAACCATTACTGCATACACAACAGCCATAGAAGTTGTAGACAGTGCTACCCCACATAAAAGACTTGCTCTGACATCCCAACCAAGAACGAAATAAGCGATTAGAGCACATCCAATAAAGGGCGAAAGAAAACCTACGAGACCAACCATAAGTACTTCTCTTAATTTCTGCTTTATAATTGTGGGCTCAAGTTCTGTACCTGCGAGGAAGGTTAAAAAAATTGCACCACTACCCGCTAAAAACTTTACCCATTCTTTATTCCCATCCAACAGATTTGAGGGTAGATATCGGCTGGCTAAAAATCCGGCGACAACCCCTACACAAATTTCTACTAATGCAATGGATACTCTCAAATGGTGGCCAATTATTGAGGCAATAAGTGCAAGGCTTAACCATAATGCAGTAGACAAATACACCTCTTCCATCATTCTTCCCTTCATTTTAAGTGTGGCTTTCAAGGTAGGAGTTATCAGCCACGGCGGGCGGTTAGTGGAGAACTCCATCTCCATTAATCTGACTTAATTATATCAAAAAATTCTCCCTTATTCTATTCGGGTTAAGAAATCAGTAAACAACTTGGTATAAAACACAAATGAATCAATATCAGAAGCCCCCAGACAAATTGAAAAGACCCGAGAAGACTAAGAGGGCGATTAGCCAATCGCCCCTACAGAACAACATTATGTTATAAAATATATCTAACAGATGCTTAGAAAAAAGGTGATTAATGAAAAACTCGCCCGATGATTATTATATACTCGTTACCTATGTCCTATAGGTAATCAAATTGTGAAAGAGATAAACTAATAAAAATATCATACTCAATAACAATTTATTCTGAGAAACTAAAGAAAAACTTCACTACACAAAAAAATCGACCTTATTGATTTCCACGCTTAAACATAAAGACATTGGTATTCGTTGATATGCTTGTTACATAATAGAAGAACTAGCACGGAGAAGAATAATAGACTATCGGGTAGTAGAGCCTCTAATTTGTATACTGAGAAAAGATAGTAAAAATGTGATAAAAGAAGGCTTCCCATATAATTCCGCAGAAGAAGCATTGAAACTTATTGCGGGACAAGACTTTGGAGAAGATGCCGAAAAATGGGAAATCTGGTGGGAAAAAAGAAAGTAGTATAAACGATACTTCCTAAGGAAATTGTTAATATAATTATTGTAAGAAATTGTTTCACTTTATAATTAGATTGCAAACTATCCTTAAGAGGTAATTGACCGTGTATAAAACTATAAAATGTTTGAGCCTTTTAGTAACAGTAATAGCCTTACAAGGATGGGTGGGGAGATATGAGGATTTAGTAATCTTATCTTCACCTCCGGGCTGGGCTTCACAAAATGGTGGGACAGTTGGTGGCGGCAATGTATCCCCAATTAGTATATCTACATTAGAGGAATTTCAAGCATTAGTTGCTACATCTGAACCGAAAACCATAATATTAACCAGTACAATAGGAAATGGGGTAGAGACGAAAATAAAAGTAGGTTCGAACAAAACAATTATAGGGCTCAAAGGAGTAATTCTGAGAGGTAGTTTTTATCTCAAAGATGTTAGTAATGTAATTATAAGAAACCTGAAAATAGAAGGACCAGGAGCCATAGATGTAAACGGAAGCGATTGCATAACAATCGATAACTCTACAAATATTTGGTTAGACCATTTAGATGTATATGATGGTCAGGATGGAAATGTGGATATTGTCAACGGTTCGAACTATATTACAGTGTCATGGTGTAAGTTCTACTACACTTCTGCTTCTGTAAATCACAAACTTTCATCTCTGATAGGAAATTCAGACGAAAAAATCTCTGATAGAGGGAAATTGAAAACAACATTAATATACAACTGGTGGGCAGAAGAAGTAGAATCGCGAATGCCTCGTGTTCGGTTCGGACAGGTACATGTAGTAAATAACTTATACACAAGCACAGGAAACGATTACTGTATCCTGGCGGGAACGGAAGCAGACTTAAGAGTGGAGTATAACATCTTCAAAAATGTAAACGAACCTATAAACCTTTCTAAAAATACCTTTACTGCAGTTGAAGTATTGGAAAATAGATTTATTAATGTAAAAGGAAATATCTCAGGAAATGGGAAAGCATTTACCCCTCCATACAAAGTGGAAATCATACCGCTGGATTATCTCGAGGAGATTATCCAAAAACACGCAGGCGCAACAATCTCCGATGTCCAAAGCCTCCTATGAATCCTCTCACAACAATAAAAATAGAATTTTACTAAAAACCTTTCCAAATATCTTTTAAAACCGTTTATGTAAATATGTATCATCATCCATTTCATATTTTCTATCCCTTGCAACTCAATCATTTAACAATCTGATTAATTTGCTTGAACTATCAAATTTTGTTAACATTATGTTAAAAAAGAGGAGTATAAACATGGGCAAAGGAGAATTAAAAGATTGGTTTTGCTTGAAAAATAGGGAAAAGCTTACAATTGACCCTAAGATCAATCCAAACGATGGGAAATATTACTTTTGTAGAAAAGAGATTAAAGAGAGAATAATAGAACAACTACAGCGTTCTTTTATAGATCCTGGTGTTCCGAAAATGATTATTTATGGTTCATACGGCTCCGGAAAAACTCAGACACTTTACTATATAAAGCATTACCTAGAAAATCACACCCCTGAAGTTTGCAGGGAAAAACCTGTGCTGGTTCATCTTGATCTGGAAATGAAGAGCAAATCAAATTGTTGGGATTGGCATCTTCAATTAATGGAAGCGCTAGGAATAGAAACCCTATCAAAATGGATTGAAGGAATCATAAGTGAAGGTGAGGATATAGAGGAACAACTAAAAAATATTTTTAAAGACGATAACTATATCAAAGCAATAAAAGATATACGAGTTGGAGGGGAACAAGGTCTTCTTGCCTGGAGGTGGCTATGTGGAAAGGAGTTAAAGCCTAACGAACTCCAGAAGCTTAAGGTTACAAGGTCATTAGGAGAGGTAGGGTCTTCAGATTTAGTAAATGTATTACTTGGAATAGGTGCTTTAGCAAAAAAGAGAGGATATAAATTAATTTTCTTGATAGACGAGGCAGAGCAATTCCTAAACGTAAAAAATGAGGATTCAATCGAATCTCTTCATAACTACTTAAGAAAACTTGCAGAACCTATAAATGAACATGTAGGGTTTGTCATCGCCACATTCGGTGTCACCCAGGATCAGATGGCAGAATTTTTAGTCAGAGAGGATATTAAAACTAGAATAGGTGAGTCAAACTTTATTGAAATTCCTCCTTTTCCAGACATTGAAAATGTAGAAATTTTTATAAAAGAATTAATATCTGAGTTCATCGACTTAGAGAGGGTAAAGGAAAAATTTTCAGATGAAGGTAAAACTTTAGAAGATGAGGAAATTTATCCCTTCAATAGAGAAGCATTTTATCTGCTATGTGAATATGCAACTGCTGATCCTACAAAGGCAATTCCGAGAAATATACTTAAAGCAGTAAACGAGTGTGCAGTATCAACTTATTTAAAGAAGAAACTATATATAGACAAAGAAATAGTTGATAATATATCTTCTCTCGTTTTCGGATAACTTATATAATGAAGAAA
>CAZZMK010000170.1:0-4451 GCA_964655185.1 uncultured Nitrospirales bacterium
CTTTCTTCACCTACTCCGGAGAGTAGATGACCACATGCGGTATTAGCCCCGCTTTCGCAGGGTTATCCCCCACCAGGAGGTAGGTTATCCACCTGTTACTCACCCGTTCGCCGCTCTAGGGTCCCCGAAGGGACCTTACCGCACGACTTGCATGTATTAGGCCTGCCGCCAGCGTTCGTTCTGAGCCAGGATCAAACTCTCCATTCCGAAATTTATTATCAACAGCACTGGATTTACGCCTCACGGCTACCAGCACTGTCGATTCTCTGAAGAGTTTTACCGGCCTCCGAGTTTACCTCGGACGATTGACCGGAGTATACTGGCGCAAGGCAGTCACTCAACGGCGTGCATCGTATTCAATTTTCATAGAGCGTATCGGGTCGGTGTCTTATCGACACTAATAGAGGATTTTAATTCCTCTATTCCCCGTCTCATCTCTACCACTATTATATCAACTTTTATTTGCTCTATCAACTGACCGGGAATACTGTTTACGCCCGGACACTTCTCGATAGAGCCAAATTATATAATATCATATTTAGATTCAATTTTTCAACCTGCACCACTTATTTTCTTTCACTATTTGTGGTGCCATTTATATATAACGATAATTCAACTTTTCGGTTTACTCAACTTTTCTTATGTATTCAGAGAACCTGAATACTGAAGGAAAGCGGTTAATAGTATATCAAAAATAAAAGCGAATTTCAAATTGACTATTTAATAGTAAATCACCGCCTCTATGGCTATTATTAAAAGCATTAAAAAATTATTTTATTAAATTAAGGGATTTCCCCGGTCTTCTTTAGAAAACTTAAATTCAATTAAAAATTACTCAATTCTAACTGACCGCATTGTAGAATCGGCATCACCTGGATAGGGAAATACACGGATAGCATTGAAACCTCTTATTCTCGTAGTCAATGGAATTTTGATTTGATAAATAGAATATGGCTCGAGTGTTTGTCTTGGTGAATCTATTCTAACTCTTCCAATCCACTCTTTATTTCTGAAAAACAATATTAGATAATTATCAAATGAATCCAATTCTACACTGATATAAGGCACTTTTTTTATCCCATCGAATTCTATTTCTAAACCATATTTAGGTACAGATACTTTCTGATTAGGGTCAGATACAATATCATTAAGTTCTTCTAAAGTCATTTTTTTCAAATAAGGGAACTTATATCTATCCTCATCAATAAGATGGTTGTATATTCCGAGATTCATTTTTACAATGTCTACCCATCTATCAAAAGACCATATAGGTCCGCGAACAATAAGTCGTAAATGCTCATAAAACTCTGCAAGGTCTTTGTCTTTAATAAAGTTTTCTCCAGTCTCGCTTTCGAGGGTTTTAAGATAACCTTCTGGTTGATATCTTCCAAAATGACCTATTCTCCAAGTGGGTCTTATGATAGCGGGCAATCGAGCAAGCAATGGGTCTGCGAGTGCATTATAATCAACTATATGAACCTTTGGACCCCCAAAAAAGCCCCTGTATCCGATACTTCCATGTGCCTTCACCATTTTCCTATTTTGTTTCCTATACTCTCGTCCCTGTCGGGCAAAAGCATTGGATGGCATAGGTTTGCCTTTCTCCCAGTGAGCCAAACTCGCCACTTGAAAGTAAAACATTCGTTCATCCCCAATACCGTGGTCGTGCTCATCCTTAAATTTGGATGGGTCCTTCCCAAAAGTACTATCAGTTAGTATAGGAGCATTCGGTTGAATAAGGGAAGTTATCATAAATATGGCGAGTGCCGGTATCCCACCTTTAACTTTATCTAATTGAGAGTATCGTAAAATCAGGACTACTGATAGCAAGAATGGAACAGTAAAAAACCTACCCCCCATGAAATCACCACCAATCCATAAAATATAAAGGCAATATAAAATTATTCCCATCACACTAATTAATAATTCAGGTATTCGGCGGTATATTGGCATAAGAACCGCAAGAATCAAAGCAAGAACTGTAATGAAATCTTTCTTCCAACTCCATACAAAGTACCACATACCTTGAATAATCAAATCTGTTTTCCACAAACCTGTTCCGAGTTTCGCATATGCAGTGTTTGGAAAAGGAAATCCATAATAAATAATAGAGAATATTTCCCAAAATGCAAGTGGTAGGAATCCTATGCAGGCAATCCAAAACCCTAACCATTTCTTTTCGACTTTCCACCATGCATAAATCAAAGGTGGAATGTAAATTAATATGCAATCTTGCCTGTTCAATGTAGCCAATGAGGCTATAAATGAAAGTATGAATAACCTTTTAATATCGTACTTGCCCTTGAGAAATACAATAAAGAACCCAACAATCAACAAATGAGATAATGGATTCTCCAAACCAGATGAAGAAAAATCTACAAAAGCACGCGAGAAGCCTAACAAACTCCACGCCAATAACACCTGACTTGTATTTTCTGCTACGAATAGTAAAACCAAAATAATTGTAATCATTGAAACCCCGAAAGAGATAAATATAGGTGTAAGAAACATCTCGTTTGTTAAAGCGTAGAATGGAATATGCAAAAACATCCACAGCGGATGCGTATAAGCCTGAACTCTCTCTGCCACATTCCATCTTAAACCGTATCCATTTACGAAATTATCTACTACCCTGAATGTTATGTAAGCATCATCGCATAGCCACGCGGTACGCAAAAACAAAACTGCAAAGAAAATAACTACTCCAAATATCACCATCCAACGCAATATTATTATTTTCATTCCATCGCTACTCATATAATATTCCCTGTACTACAAAACCATTGAGTAAGTTATTATTACATAATTTACATCTTAACTTAATTGTGTATTAATAACCATGTTATACAAATCTTTTACCCAAGAGACAATAACAAACCAGCACCCAACCGCAACAGACTAACCAAGCGAGACTTGTTGAGATATAATCTACTGTTGTAGTATATAACACCTACTCAATGAATTTTAACTAAATAAAACTAAGGAGAGCATTAGATATGAAAATAAATTCTAACGAAGAACCTGAAATTTGTGAAGAGACCAAGCCTTCTGAAAATAAAGAGATAGTAATGCAATTGTTGAAAAAGCGCGTGATAGTAATATCAGGCGAGATAACTCAGGAATTAGCAGAAAAGGTAATTACACAACTACTCCTACTCGATTATGAATCTAATGACCCAATCACCGTTTATATTTGTTCACCTGGTGGACATGTAGATTCAGGCTTCGCAATCTTTGACATCATGCGATTTATCAACTCTCCTATAACAACCATAGGTGTAGGATGGGTAGCAAGCATCGCGGTACCAATAATGATGGGAGCACCTAAAGAGAGACGATTTGCTTTGCCGAATACTCGCTTCCTTATTCATCAACCTTCAGGAGGAGCGGGTGGACAGGCTGCAGACATTAGAATAGAGGCACAAGAAATACTCAAAGTTCGGGAGAGAATCAATAGGCTTCTCGCAGAAGAAACTGGTCACCCGGTTGAAAAAATCGCTCGCGATAGTGACAGAAACTTCTGGATGACCGCTCAAGAAGCATTAGAATACGGATTAATTGGAGAGATTATCTCAAAGAGGAAGTTTTAATCCACTTCTCTATCTCTATTAATGTCTCTAAATAAAATTGATGCACTTCTTTTTTTATACTACTTAAAAATTCTCGTGGGGTTGGTTTAAACTCTATTTCGGGTAGTATCTCTGGGAAAAGAGAAAGTATTTCTTCCGAAAGTGTAGAACTTCTGATACCAGTAAAAAGTCTATACCGATTTAATATCAGGAGGTATGTTTCGAAAGTGTCTTTTAAAAACTGCCATTTATCGAGGTGTTCAGGAGAAATACTCATTAAAATGTTTAGTGCATTGACGACAGATGGAGTAGCGAGAGTAGGATATTCCTCAACCTTCAGACGTTGCCACCATCGTACAATGTACTCCAACTCCGCAACTCCACCTTCTGATTTCTTCAAGTTATCAGGACTTGCCTGTTGAACCATTTTAATGCGAATGTTCTCACTTTTTTGAACATCTTCTGTAGTAACTCGAAAATGAAAAGCGAGTCTGTTAAGTATCTGCGATAACTTGTTTCCAAAAGAGCCTTGGGCAAAAATTACGCGGGCTTTCATCAACGCCATTTTTTCCCATAAATCAGCCTCATTTTCGTAGTAGTCTTCTAACTGGGTTAAACTTATCGCCAATGCCCCCCTCGAACCATAAGGTCTTAGCCTTGGGTCTACTTCATACAGCGAGCCAAATTGAGTAGGTTGTTTTAGTCTTTCTATTATCCTGCTTGCAACTCTCGAAAAAAATTCAGACAATGAAATATCTTCTAAATTTCTTTCTCCGTTTCCACTATCCCAAATATCCACATCATCGTACACGAATATAAGGTCAAGGTCGCTTCCGTAAGTCATTTCTCCCCCGCCTATCTTCCCCAAACCTACTATAGCGA
>CAZZMK010000171.1:0-10103 GCA_964655185.1 uncultured Nitrospirales bacterium
GCAAAGTTGAAAAGAGTTCATTTTGATTTAGTTTTTGTAATACAATTAGTATTATTGAGTTTTTGAACTGAAGCGATAAACGGTGAAGAGATGTCATTATATAGTTTGAAAAAAGGAAGAAATAGGGTAATTCTTGAGATAAGCACAACTGCAGTTCGGCTATGTGAATTTGCGAAGACAAAGACCGGCCTGCAGTTGGTTAAGTATATTGAGAGAGTTATTTCGTACGACCCGAAACTTGATGAGGAACAAAGGAAAGAGCAAAGGCGCAAGGCTATAAGTGATGTTTTGAAGGAGGCGAAGATAAAATCTCGTAGGGTTATTGTTGCGGTGCCTGGACAATCTGTTTTTATAAGGGTGAGGTCGTTACCACCTGTGTCGTTGAGTAAAGTTGACCAGATAGTTAGATATGAAATTCAGCAACAGATACCGTTTGATTTAAAACAGATTGCAATAGATTATCAAATTCTTGCTCATCCTGAGGGGGGTGGTTATGAGGTATTAATGACGGCGATAAAAGTGGATGTAGTAGATAAATTTTTGTCTGTATTGGAGGGGATGCGGTTACAACCTGATATTGTAGATGTAGTCCCATTTGCTTCCTATAGTTGGCTTAAATATGTGGGAGAGATACCGACTCATGGTGAATGTGTTGCGTTGATAGATTTAGGTGCTTCTACTACTAACATAGTAGTTGAGAAGGATGGAATATTAAGAAATACGCGGACATTGAATATTGGAGGGAATGATATAACACAAGCAATTGCAGATACTTTCAATATTCCATTCGAGGAGGCTGAGAAACTTAAATGTGAGAGGGGATTTGCTCCAACAGGTAATCCGCAGATAGATGGGAAAGGTGGTGAGGCGATAGGCAAAGTATTAAATAGGTTGGTTAATGAAATACAACGTTCCTTTTCATATTTTCGTTCGCTTCCTGGGGGTGCCCAAGTATCGAGGGTATATATTTGTGGAGGTGGGAGCGCATTAAGGAATATAGTTCCGTATTTGCGAAGAGCCCTTGGAATAGAAGTAAGACCTGTTCAGCCTCTTAATAATGTATCAATAGCACCACAGGCGCAAAGTGTAGTTCAACATCCGGAGAGGGCAAGTGTTGTTCTTGGGTTAGGTTTGAGAAATTGGCAAGATACCGCAATCGATATAAATTTAATTCCGCCAAGGATATTAGAAGTTAGAAGGAGAAAAGAGCAGGCTGTATATTGGGCGTTCTCAATGGTGACGCTTGCGCTTATTATGGCTTCAGTAATTCCTGTGCACGCAAATCAAAATAAAATAGTTAAGCAAAGAATAGAGGAATTGAAAAGATATGTTGCAATGTATGACCCTGAAGTGGCTCAAAATCCGATGAATCCTTCACCTTTGAAGAATGAGTTGGCTAAAGCAAGGACGGAAATAGAAACGCTTAGGAAAAAAGTAGATGCGCTGGATAGAGCAAGGGTTAATAGGAGATTTTGGCTTGACGAGTTATCATTAATTCTTTCCGCTCGTCCACAGCGGACAGACAAAGATGGGATATGGTTTAGTTCTGTAGAAACTGTTTTAATTCAAGATTCCCAGCAGGGAGTGCCTCAATTTCAGAGGTCGCTTCCTCAAGTACCTGGTTTACCACAACAACCAAGGGGTCCACAACAGCCTCAGTATAATATTACAGGGTTTCCAGGGATAGGAGCAAGAACAGGTATAGTTGGGGCAGGAGTAGGTGCAGGTAGTCGAGGACTTTTTAGGGGTGAGAGTTCACCCTCGCCGATGATGGGTCCTTCACAACCACAAGGTCAACAGCAAGGACAAATTCCGTTTGCCAATGGTTTTAGGATTATGGGTCTTGCAACTTCGGATACGGTTATAAAAACTTTTGTGGACAATTTAAAGAAGGTGACACAAAGTCTCCCTGATGGGAGTATACTTAGATGTGATCCGGTTATTTTTTCTGAGGCGAGTGTTCAGCCTGTCGGTTGGGATGCATTGTATAATGCTCAAAGCGCTTTCCAAGGAACTGGAGGAGGTATGGGTATATCAGTTCAGCGAGGTAGCACAGAAAGCCGGGGAGGATTAGGGTTAGGAAGTAGATTAAATGTGCCACAAGTTAGTGCGGGTAGGGGTACTACTTATTTGGGACAAGGTCAGAATTTATATACGTTTGTTGTGACTGTTAGGATAAAGAAAGAAAAACCTACTTCGGGCCCTGTTCAGGCAGGTGGAGGTGGAGCATGAATATATCACGCGGAACAATAATATACGTTTCTGTGTTGCTGGTATGTTTCTTGGTATTTCTTGGAGTGTATTATTTCTTTTTGCATAAGCAGTTGGCACAATATAAAAAAGATGAGGAACTAAAGGATGCATACGAAAAAGCATTAAGGGATTTAGAAACTACATTTTCAAAGACGGATCCGGAGGTGTTGATACGAGAATGGAGAGCGCAGGTTATTCCATGGGAAGAAGCATTGAAAGATCGGTCAAAGTTTTTTAATCTAAGTAATTGGGGAGAACATGAAACTCCACCTAAGGAAGGAGTTATATTGAAATTTTGGTATGAAGACCAAGCGCAAAAGATGATTAGGGATTTATATGAAAAGGTTGGGGAGAAAATGGGTAGATATGATTTGTTCCCTCAAGATATAAGAAGGGCTTTGGGGGTTCCGACTTTAGAGGAGATATCGAGGCAAGATGTTACGGAAGAAGTTGTAAATCGGGCGTTGACTAAACTTGCATTTGGAATTAAAATGTGTGAATTTTTACTTGATTCCAAAATTGTTAGTTTAGAGGAAATAGTTTATTGGCCTCCTATTAGACAGGCTCCGCAATTTGAAAAGCTGTTGACATTTCATATATTTGGTGTTAGGTGTTATATGACAATGAAAGATTTTGTTAACTTTGTCGAGGAGAAGTTAAAGTTAGCTGATAGGTTTTTTACATTAAATGTTTTGAGGATACAGTACCCATATATAGGGTATAATACGGAGCCGATATTACAGATAGAGATGTTGATTTCACAGGCTAATTATAATCCACCAAAAGAGGTATCGGTAGATTTGAAGGCACAATATCAATCTCAATTCGGTGTGGGAATGGGGCCAGGAGTTGGAAGACTTGGTTCTCGTGGAACAGAGACTCAGTCAGAACAAGTTAGTTTTTTAGGAAAAGCGTGGAAATGGTTTAAGAGATATATTCTTTACATGAATTAGAAAAATGTTATATGATAGATAAAGTAAAGAAAATATTAATATGGTTTTGGTTGAACTTAGAAAAGTTCGTATTAGTGATTATGATTGGCATATTAGGGTATAGAGTATATGTGATTGCATTTCCGCCACCGCCACCGGTGGAGGAAGTGTATTCGCCTCCAAGTAAGGAAGTGCGTGATGAATTGAAGCCGCCGGTGCCACCACCTTTACCGCCGGGTTCAATTCCTGGGACTTATACTTCATTATGGAGGGAGAATCCATTTTGGTATTATGCGGGTGAACCTACTATGGGGAAGAGAGAACAAACTGTAACTGAAAAGGATTTAGGTATAACTTTGTTGAATATAAGGCAAGTAGGGAACAGATGGAGGGCACAGTTGAGGACTCGTTCCACTACCAAATGGTATGATGAAGGAGAAGAATTTGAGCAATTTATATTGGAGCAAATAAATCCGGAAGAAAAGACAGTGGTGATATATTCAGAACAATTTGGTAGAAGATTTACACTTCAAATGAGAAGGTAGAGGATAATGGATAATATGAGTACTTTAGAATTTTATAAGTATTCTCGTGTATTATCTAAGTTATTTAACAGTAAGTTAAATGAAACTAATCAGGAGGTAAAGAAAAAAATGAAACCGCGAGAAAAAGAAATTAAGTTAGTTCTTTTGTTGCTCCTCGTATATTCAGGGATATTTGTGTTTTGGGGAGCGGCACAAGTGGATGATGTTCAGGTTGAAGCGATTTCTAATCCTCCTGTGGTAGTCCAAGATGCAAATACCAGTGATTTCTCCCAGGGAGGATCGGAGAATATTGGGTCCGTTTCAGGTGAGGATGCAGAGAGTTGTTTTCGTAGGGGGGTTGCATTGTACAAGAAAGAATTATACAGAGAGGCTCTTACTGAATTTAATAGGGCTCTTGCATTAGATCCGAATCATAAGGATGCTCAGGTATTTAAGCAGAAGTGTGAAACTCAACTTCAGATTTCTCAAACTGGAGAGAAAACTGTTACTACACCTGCTATTGAGACATTTCAGCCTACTCAACCGGGAGAAACGCCGGAGAAAACTGCAGAGGAATTAAAGAGGGAAAGGGTGAATAAACTTTTATCTGATGCAAAGCGATATATGGAAGCCCAGAAGTTTGATATAGCACTTGAGATATATAATAATGTTTTGCTTATTGACCCGAAGAATGAGGAGGCTCGAGAGGGATTGCACCAGGCTACAATAAGGCTACACCAACAATCTGTGAAGGAGTCGGAAAGAAAAGTTTTAGAGGACAGGGCAAAGATAAGGGACTTTATTGAGAAACAAAAGACTTTGCCTGAGGGTGCGGATGCAAGGGGTATAAAGCCTTATAAGTTTACGATACCGGAAATAGAAGAAGAGTATGCTCCAGTTGAGAAAGTTAGTGAGTTAGAGAAATCGTTAGATTCTATAGTGAGTATAGAGTTTGAAGATATTCATATAAGTGAAATTACTCAGTTCATCTCGGATAGTTATGGGGTCAATATAGTTATAGATAATCGGGCAGTTGAGCCTCCGAGGAAGCAACAACCTCAGCAAGTGGGAGGTCAACCTGCTCAACCTGGGGTTTTAGGAATGCCTGGAGGAGTGCCTGGGCAACCGGGATTTGGTCCGCCGGGAGCACCGAGGCCTGCTATTGGTGCTCCGGGTGCGGCGGGAGTTGGTTTGAGACCTGGAGTTGGTGGAGGTTTACAGGGAGGTGGATTAGGAACAGGAATAGGTGTGACAGGGACTACTACTGCTGCTGGGGTTGGTTATGGTTTGTCTCCCGAGACCTATTATGGTCCTAAGTCAGACGGTATTGTTCCTTACATAAGTTTGAAAGATGTTACGCTTAGGGAAGCATTAAAAGCGTTACTTCGACCCTTAGGGTTAGATTTTTCAGTACAACCTGGGTTTATCTGGATAAGTAAGCCTGAGATTATTCGTCAAGAAACTTTTGAATCTTTGGAGACAAGATTCTACGAGTTGCGAAATGTAGGTGCAGATATTTTGTTTAAGTTGGTTTTGAGAAATCCGTTTGGTGGCGTCGGCGGAATGGGAGGCTATGGTGGAGGTATGTATGGAGGAGGCATGTATGGTGGAAGGGGTATGTATGGTGGTATGGGGGGTATGTATGGTGGTATGGGTGGTATGTATGGTGGTATGGGTGGTATGGGTATGTATGGAGGAGGCATGTATGGCGGTGGAGGTATGTATGGAGGAGGCATGTATGGCGGAGGAGGAATGTATGGAGGAGGAATGTATGGAGGAGGTGGCTATGGTAGGGGAATGTATGGCGGAGGTATGTACGGTGGAGGAATGTATGGAGGAGGAATGTATGGCGGAGGTATGTACGGTAGGGGAATGTATGGCGGAGGTATGTACGGTGGAGGGATGTATGGTGGTGGATTTGGAAGAGATGTTACTACCCTAAGTAATATTTCAGATATGTTCTCAACGATTAGTGACCAGTTGGTTGGTGAACTTGGTCCTGTGGGTATATTTACAGCAGGAACGGGTGCTCTTGGAACTCGTGGAGCTTTGGCTACTGGGACACCAACTGCAGGGTATGGAGGTGTGCAGGGCACTGCTCAATTGGGAGCGAGAGCAGGTTTTGAAGAGGCTCAGATGACAGGCTTGCAAATACTTGCGGATGCTTTACCACCTATAAAAGAGCCGTATACAGGAGAGGTATTATCTAAAATTGCATATAATGAAGCAACCAATATGTTAATAGTTACAAATACGCCTTCTAATCTAGATAAGTTTGAACAAATATTAGGGCAATTAGATGTTACTCCTAAACAGGTAAGTATTGAGGCAAAATTCCTTACGGTTAGGACTGAAGACTTAAAGAAGATAGGTTTTGATTGGACAGGAGAGTTAAGTGATTTGAATAACAGAGCGAGGCAAATACCGGCGTTGCAAGGTCAGACTTATAGTTATGATATAAATGGTGACGGGGTAGATGAAGAGGTTCCGTTTTATGTTAGGCCTGATGGTAGTCAGGTTATCAGAAACTCTATAACCTCTGGGACTATCTCAGGTTTAGTGAATCCACCTGCTCCTGCGGCAGCAGCATCTACACTTAGTTTAGTTACTAAGATTATTGATAATGCTGATGGAGACAAACTTAGTGTGGCATTTGATTATTTGAATAGTTTGAGGGAATCAGAACTGCTGAGTGCTCCGCGGGTAACTACAATGAACAGAAAGCCTGCGGTTGTTGCTGATTTCCAAACAGAATATTACCTTACTCAAGTATACAATGAAGTTTATCTGACAGAGGGTGGGTTTGGTGGTTCGCAAACGCAATCGGTAATTACTCAGCCTATGTTTAGTCCGTTTAATTTTGGTATTGCTTTGTCAGTTACACCTCAGATAAGAGACAATGACCAGGTAAGATTGTGGTTAAACCCTGAGGTAAGAGCGAGAATAGGTGAGAAAAAGTTTACGCAAAAGAATGTTATAGGAACTTCTGAAGTAACGACTGAGATTATTTTGCCAACTACCTCTTGGCAAGCAGCGTGGACAAACGTAATAGTGCACGATGGCGACACGTTAGTATTGGGTGGTTTAGTGCAAGATAAGACAATACGGAACAACCAAAAGATGCCATATCTTGCTGATATTCCATTGTTAGGTTTCTTCTTCCGTGGTAAATCTAAGGAGGTACAACAGTCGAGTTTGTTGATTTTTGTAACACCTGATATCATAGACACTACAGGTGCGAGATTCTTCTCTGTGGGTAGAGAAGAAACTTCATAATGTGGGATTAAATAAGGTTTAGAACTATCTTCAGTTTTTGACAATCGTTTTTGCTTGTATAAAAATAAGAGAGTAATGGTTTTCCATTTGTATAATGTCGTATGGTATTTATTTGCTCCGTTTCTGAAGATTTATCTTAGAAATAGTAAATATGTAGATTTACTTGAAAGGTTTTCCCCTTCTCCGAAGATTAGGAATCCTGTGTGGTTACATACTTGTAGTGTAGGGGAAGTTAATTTAGTTTTTCCTTTAATTAGATTGTGGAAGGAATATTATCCTGATAAGAAATTACTATTAACTACCAGTACAATTACTGGATTTGAGCAGGCAAAAAAGAGATATGATTCTTTATGCGATGAAATTTGTTTTAGTCCTTTTGACCATCCTAAAGTGGTGAAAGATTTCTTTAATAGAGTTAAGCCTTCTCTCCTTATTCTCACGGAAACAGAGATATGGCCTAATATTATATTGAGGGCAAGCAGGGAAAATGTTCCAGTGGTAATAATCAACGGGAGATTAAGTGACAAGGCTTACGGGAGGTACAAAAATATAAAGTGGATAATAAAGGAGGTTTTTGAAAAGATTGATTTTGTGTATGCTCAAACGGAGGAATATGCAGGGAGATTTAGGTCATTAGGGGTTTCACCTGATAAGGTTCAGGTAGTTGGAAATATGAAGTATGATAGTATTTCAACTGAAGTTAGCCCTTCCATTAAAAATGAAATAAGGATGGATTTGAATATACCGAATGGGGATATAGTTGTAGTATTTGGAAGCATGCGGGAGGGTGATGAAATTGTAGCAAGATTACTATGGGATTACTTTAAAGAGAAGAAGAAAAATTTGTGGTTGATTTTAGTTCCTCGGCATCCCGAAAAGAAAGATAAAATTTTGGGTGTATTTGAAGATGAAAATATTTTTTTGAGAAGTGAAAGTTTAGAAGGGATTAAAAAAGAGTCAAGGATAGTTGTGGTTGATACTATTGGGGAGTTGGTAAACTTTTATTCTATAGCCACAGTGGCAATAATTGGCGGTAGTTGGTTTCCAGGAGTAGAAGGACATAATCCATTGGAACCCGCTGGCTTAGGAGTAGTACCTGTGTGGGGGAGGTATATGAGGAATTTTCAAGAATCTGCGGAAAAGTTAATTGCGGGAGGCGGAGCAATTCAGGTAGATGATTACCACGAACTTCCTAATATATTAGAAAGGTTGCTATCTTCGGGTGAATATATTAATTTGGGGACAAAGGCAAGGGAAGTAGTGCTTAAAAATCAAGGGGTAAGTAGAAAAATTATCTCGCATATTAAGCATTTTCTATGAGTATTTTATAGCGTGAGTAGTTGGGTATAATTTTTAAAAATGTAATAAATCGTCGTGAATTTTAGTAAGAAAAATATCAGAGAATATTTTACGGGTTATTTATTTCTATTACCGGCGTTAAGTATTCTTATTCCATTTTTTATCCTACCTTTGTTTTATGCTCTGTATCTTAGTTTATGGGGAGGGAAGAGAACGGTTAGTGTTTTTGTTGGTTTGAAGAACTATTTGGTTGCTTTTGAAAACCCTCTTTTTTGGCAGAGTATGAAGGTTACTCTTTATTATACGGTGATGACAGTTCCGATGACTCTAATACTTGGTTTTATAACTGCATATTTTTTGATGCGGGTAATTTGGGGTAGGGCTTTCTTCCGTGTATTGTTTTTTATACCGTATGTTACATCTACTGTTGCGGTAGCGATGGTCTGGCGGATACTGTATCATCCACAGATTGGTTTTTTAAATTATATTTTAGAATGGTTTGGTTTGGAACCACAGAAGTGGTTACTTGAGCCAAGAGGTATACTTCATATTTTAAGTGGAGGGCTGATAGGACCGAGAGTAGGGCCGAGCCTGGCTTTAGTTTCAATAGCGTTGTTCGATATTTGGCATAATTTTGGATTTGCGGTGGTAGTTTTTCTTGCGGGTATGAGCAGTTTACCGAGAGAATATTATGAGGCAGGTAAGATTGATGGTGCAAATGCCCTACAGATGCTTTTTCATATAGAGTTACCTCTGCTAAGTCCTACTTGGTTGTTTCTTATTACTGTTCAACTAATTCGTGCTCTGCAATCGTTTAGTAGTTTTTATGCATTGAATCCTGCGGGAGGAAGGACTTTGGGAACTACTGAAAATATGATGCTACATATTTACTCGCAGTTTTATGAATATGGCTATTGGGGATACGGTTCTGCAGTGGCAATTATACTTACTGCGCTTGTAGTAGTTGTTACATTTATTCAGTGGAGATGGACGCAAAGATATGTCTTTTACCAGTAGTTTACAGGATAATAAATGTGGGTGATATGAACTGGCGTGAGTTGAAAAAAATCTTTATGGGAATATTGACATATGTAGTGCTGATACTTATTGGTATTGTAGTTACCTTTCCATTTATGTGGATGTTATCCACGTCTTTTAAGTCTTTGGAGGAGGCAACAACGCCTTCGCTTACTTTATTTCCGAGAAAATTGCTATGGGAGAATTGGGTTACAGCGTTCAGATTTGCACCGTTCGGGAGGTATTTTGTTAATTCTTTTATTGTAGCAACCTCAGTTACTTTATTGGTATGCATGACTTCGCTTTTGGCTGGGTATGCCTTTGCAAAAATCAGGTTTCCTCTAAAAGGATTGCTATTTTCTATAGTTATGTTAACAATGATGGTTCCTTTTGAAAGTATTTTGATACCTAACTTTATTTTTATAAGTAGATTGGGTTGGTATAACTCTTATTTGGGACTAATTGTTCCTTGGTCTGCGAGTGCTTTTTCTATATTGTTAGTTCGTCAGGCGTTCTTGTCGGTTCCTGAAGAATATTTTGATAGTGCTAAGGTGGATGGATGTAGTCACTGGAAATTCCTAATTTATTTGGGAATTCCTTTGATTAAGCCGATGATAGTTACAGTTGGTTTATTTACATTTCTTAATAGTTATAATGCTTTGCTTTGGCCTTTAATTATTACCGCAGACGAATCACGGAGGGTTGTCCAGGTTGGGTTGACTGTATTTTCTGGGGATGCAGGGGTAAGGGTGAATTTGTTAATGTGTGCATCTACTTTAGTTGCTATGCCTACTATAGTTAT